>JBBKXJ010000176.1:0-7790 GCA_037969395.1 Pseudomonadales bacterium | reverse complement strand
GCAGCAGAGCAGGCGCTGGCTGGGGCTTACGGTAAGCGGCAAATAATAATACGCAGCAACAGCCTTGACACCGATTGGGGCGAGGCCGATCTACGTGCCGCTGCTGCGGCCGCGCCCGACGCAATTCTGCTGTCGAAGGTAAACTGCAGCAGCGATATTCATCAAGCGCAGACCATTCTCGAAGACGCAGGCCTGCACGACCGCACATCGATGTGGGCGATGCTGGAAACCCCGCTGAGTATTTTGCATGCGGAAGAGATAGCCGCAGCGTCGCCGCGTATGGGTGGCCTTGTGATGGGCACATCTGACCTGGTCAAGGATATTCATGGCCGACACACAAAAACACGGCTACCGCTGATTGCGAGTTTGAATCTCTGCGTACTTGCCGCACGTGCGTACCAGCTGGTCGTGCTTGACGGCGTCTACCTCGACCTCGATGACGAAGCCGGCTGCACAGCCGCGTGCGAGCAAGGTCTTGAGCTTGGCTTTGACGGCAAAACTCTAATTCATCCCAAACAGATCGCGGCAGCCAATAAGGTATTTGCCCCCAGCGCTGCGGAACTGGAACTCGCCGGCCGTATCATTGCTGCCCATGCCGAGGCCGAAGCAGCAGGGCAGGGGGTCGTGTTGGTGGATGGTAAGCTGATTGAAAACCTGCACGTACAGGACGCGCATCGTGTTGTTGCCCTGGCGGCTGCGATTGCGGCTATACACGATTTGTGATGCAGGTTATCCAAAGGTCGCCGGGCTAATTTCAGACCTCTGGCTTAATGCCTCAATGTGCTTGCTGGTCATATTCCGGTTGCCGCGCAATATTTTCGATACCAGCGACTTGCTGCCAATTTCAGGTAAGTCAGCCTCCCCGAGGCCGTATTGCTCCATGAGCGCTCTCAGCAACGCCAATTCGCTATTCAGATCGGACCCATCTGCCCGTTCGTGGTACTCTGCGCCGCGCCTTTAAACCGTTACCAACGCTGAACCCTCAACTGAAGAAGCCTTTCTGGCTGTAAGTTCTAATGACCGCATTCGCCACACTAAGCCTCAAACCAGCCCTGTTAGCAACGCTGGATTCGCTGTCATATACAGAAATGACGCCTATTCAGCAGCAAAGCCTGCCTGAAATAATGGCAGGTCGAGATTTGATTGGCCAGGGTAAAACGGGGTCTGGTAAAACGGCTGCCTTCGGTTTGGGCTTGCTGCAAAAACTCGATGTTAAACGCTTTCGCATTCAATCTCTGGTGCTATGCCCTACGCGAGAACTGGCCGACCAGGTAGCGAAAGAAATTCGCCGCCTGGCGCGAGGTATTCATAACATCAAAGTGCTGACGCTGTGTGGCGGTATGCCTTTTGGGCCGCAGATCGGCTCGCTTGAACACGGCGCTCACATTATCGTCGGCACCCCGGGGCGTATCGATGAGCATCTGCGCAAGGGCAATTTGCAGCTTGAGAACCTCACCACCTTAGTACTTGATGAAGCAGACCGCATGCTGGAGATGGGCTTTCAGGATGTTCTCACTGCCATCGTAGACAAAACGCCACCTGAGCGCCAAACGCTGTTATTCAGCGCAACTTTCCCTGATAACATAAAGCAGATTTCGCAGCGCGTGATGCGCGAACCGATCACAGTGAAGGTAGAATCATCCCACGCAGACAGTGTGATAGAGCAACGGTTTTTTGAAGTAGAGCACAGTGAAGAGAGCCGTCTGTTAGCTACACGCTTACTACTGCATGATCTGGACCCGCGCGCGACGATTGTTTTTTGTAATACGAAACACGAGGTACGTCAGGTAGCCACAGAGTTGGAGACGCACGGGTTTTCAGTGTTGGCCTTACACGGCGACCTGGAGCAGCGCGATCGAGACAGCACGCTAATGCGCTTCTCAAATCAGAGCGTCAGTATTCTGGTAGCAACCGATGTGGCGGCCCGAGGTCTCGATATCGATACCATCGACCTGATTATTAACTTTCACGTGGCGCGCGACAACGAGGTTCACACCCATAGAATTGGCCGCACCGGTCGGGCAGGCAACAAAGGTCTGGCGTGCTCTTTGTATAGCCGCAAGGAACGACCTAAGATTAAGCTGCTCGAAGATTATCTTGGCCGCACTATTTCGCCGGCTCAATTGCCGAATGAAGTTCTGCTGGGCCAGGCCGTAACACCCCCGCCAATGAAAACGCTACAGATTGACGGCGGTAAAAAACAAAAACTCAGGCCAGGCGATATTTTGGGCGCTCTCACTGGTAAAGAAGGTGGTGCGACCAACGGCAAGAATAGTTCCGTCCCATCAAATATCGCCGGTTCCGATGTTGGCAAGATCACCGTGTTTGACAACTGGGCCTACGTTGCCGTTAAACGTGAAGTCACTAACAAAGCGCTACAGAAGCTAAGCCAGGGCAAAATGAAAGGCCGTACTTACCGCATACGGCTAGTTCCGTTTTAGAAGGTTCCGTTTTAGTAAAATCACACTCTGCAAACCAGTGAAAACCCCAAAGGGACTCAAGGGCACACGTCGGTTAATTGCTGCAAATCTCGTCTCAATCTGCCTCCTTTGCATAGCGTTTACGAGGCTTTTCATATTCGGCATGACTGACAGTGTCACCTGATGTGACGTCGCTGTCTTCAAATACTGCGTTCTATGCGCAACATTTCCTACTTATAAACTTCTCCAATAAGAGTGGATTCAAAATAAATCACGAGAACACCGGTGTGCGAATACCGACGTTTTGGGCGACGGCACTGGCCGTGCAGTCGATGTAGAGCGTGTCGGATTTTGCGTCCTCGACCCCGCCCTCTAAAACCAATCGGTGCGGTTCGATGCGATTGACTCGGCCGAGGCGAATAGTCCGACGAATGCTGCGCACGGCTTCCATCTCGCGCTCAGATAGAACGGCCGAGTGGAACATTCGTGGCCACACGCCAGGGTCTAGCCGGAACCAGATGCCGGCAGCCTCCATCCGCGTGCACAAGTCTTCGACGTTCGTCGCAGTGGCGCAGATTTCGAGGTTCTCGGCCCCGCCGCCAAACGTTTGCTCGAAAAACTCGAGGCCTGGCTCGGTACAAGCACGGTTCAAAAACCTGGAGTCCCGAGGCACCACCCAGGAAATGGCGTCGGCCGGATAGCCGTTGCCGAGCAGCCACGAGAGGCTGTCGATGCTTGTTTTGCCGCCGCCAAGCACGGTGACCGTGCGATGTTTGGCTGCCATGCGTGGAAGCTCGTTGGGGGGGACGCAGGTGATTCCTTCTGCCACCTCGAATTGGCGCACGTGCGTGGCGGGAATGCTCGTGGTGAGGAGGGTGGCGTCGACCCGTTTTTTCCGCGCATGCAGTCGCGTTCGCTCGCGAGACATTAACGACATGATCTCAGCGTCGCCCGTTGGCTCGCTGAGGGGGAAATAATGCACCCGGCCGGAAGGCAGGAACACGTCCTCCATGGGCTGATGGTAGTAGCGCGTGATTTCGAGTCCTGACGCTAGCTCATAGAATCCCTCGTTTAGTCCGGAAGTGTCTATGCGGTGCTGGCCGACCGCGCGCGAGCCCACGCCGTACATGATCGAGGCTTGGTGCAGTCGAGCGAAAGGTTAGGCATCGTTCCAAAGTCCGCCGGGCACGGATCTGCGATCAACCATCGCAAAAGTTGCATCGGACGATTGCAGCATCTCGTCTACAAATGCAATTGCCGAAGTGCCGCTGTCGATGACGACGTAGCCGGCCTCAAATTCTCGATGGGATGTCACGGGGTTCTCACTCTCGGGTTACGACGGCGCATCTCACGATGCCTACCAGTTACACGGGCAAATGCTCATGGTCTGCTCGGGGTTGATGAGAGGCTGCGGCGAGAGAACCGGCTCCAAAACTCAATCGCGAGTATAGGCAGCATTAACCACTCATTTTTGCCCAATTTACTATAAACAACATGATACCGGCAATCGCTTATCGCGATTGAGGCTGCCGTGAACGTCAAGTAAAAATGTTTTGGATATACAGCAGCTCACGGAGTTACAACTATACCGCTCAGTTGGAAGATACGTTTAAAAACGTCGACTTTCGAGGGCAGCTTTTAGTAAAGTACCTGCCGACATCAGGCCATACCCATAGCTTTATCAAATGCCGGGAAGAGCTCATCGAATCCGTGGATGCACCAGACTTTTGGATAATCTTCGCATCTACATGTTAGACTCTTGTCCCATGAAGCTGCCTTTATAGAGCTGTCGCTCAGGTCATTTTTGCATCCCAGCTTTCCACCATTTCAGGGCAATCTGCGCTGCCAGCCGTTCTCTATTCTCCTTAGGGCCTAGTTCGCTGAGCGTCCAGCGGACGGCATCGGTGAGCTTTTCACGCAGGCCCGGGTACAGTGGTCGGGAAGGCTCCATTGGAGCAATTGAGACAGTCGACCCTTGAGTAGGAAGCGTGCTTCCTTGAGAGCCATTCACAGTACTTATCTGTTCGCTTCGATCTTCAGCGGCTGCGAGCTCTGCTAGGTACGCCTTCATTCCGCCCGCAATGACTGTCAGCACCGCCAGATATCGATCATGATCCCATTGCTGTGTTGGCTCTATCCCGAATAGATTGCTAGCACGTGTCATCAAGCGTTCCGGAAGTCTCTTCAGCAGCCGTTCTCCGTTGTACATCATGGCAATAAACGCGTCGCGGTGATTTACCATTTTGTTGAGATCGAGTGGCGGAATCTGGGGAGACCCACTTGCTGTCGTCCGATTTAAGTAGTCGAGACAGGTCTGGCCCACACTCCTCGTTAGGGAGAGAAACTGGTCAAGAAAGCCCTTGAGATCTGAATGCTCGATTTGCTCGATGAGATTACGTTGCTCCAGAAGGCGTTCCGACAGCGAAACGAGAGAGCAGAAATCCCAGATTACATGGCACGATGCGAGGCGTGAGGAACCCAGGCATGGATAGATTGAATGTATCGCGGCGGTGTATCCGTTCAGGTACGCCGTGAAGAAATCATTGACCTTCAAGCGTGTCTCGTCATTCAAATTACTTTGCGCGTCACGCTTTATAGCCTCTATAACCAAGGAATTTGCAACAGCAATGGAGTCCCCTCCTGGTGAAAAGAATGGATCCGAAAAACCGACTGCTTCTCCGATGACACCAATTCGACTCGGGGGGAGAAGCTCTTTTGCTGGATAGGAGTACCTTCTTAAGAATTTGAAATCGAGTAAGCTTATACCCTCAAGCTTTGCCGCCAGTTGCGGTTCTCTCTCTTGCAGCCAAGCCAGAGCTTTTGGGTACGTGTTGTAATCGGAGAAAGGAACTAGTTCTTCAGTCGCGACAATTCCAACACTCATCCCGTCGTCCGGCAAGGGGATGAGCCAAACCCAATAGCCCGGGCCGCATAAATGGATGGTCGAATTTACGCGGCCGAATCTTGAGGCACGGGGATGAGCACTGCTGACGCGAGATTTCCACTCTTTCTCGTCATCGGAAACGAAGTCCTCAACGTCAATCCAGCCCTCAACGCGCCACCATGCTGAGCTGCACATACCACGTTCCGAGCGGTCGCCCTTGCCGTGTACTAACCGTCGTCGCCCGGAGGCATCGATGAGCCAGCGGCCTCGAAGTGTAATTTCTTCCCCTTCACCTTTAGATTCACACAAAACCGTGTGTTCATCGTCATCGCTATCTATGGAGCTGACGACATAGCCCTCCAGCAACGCAACACCATCGTTGACATTCATTTCACGCAGATCGTTTTCCAGCTTTCCTCTATCGACCTGATACTCTCGTATACCGAAGTGCTTGTCGCCACCGAGTTCCGGTCTCTCGCTGAAGCTTTGACCTACGTCTGAGAAAAAGTAACGCACACCAAACTTCTCAACCTGCTGAGTCTCAAGATAATCGCGAAGCTTGAGGGTGTCGGCATAATAGCGTCCTTGGGGACCGAGGGATGATTCTCCCACCTTGTGTGCGGCCCTCGGCAACGGTCTCTCTTGCTTTTCTACAACAACTGTTCGTAAATGCGGCATTTCTAACATCAGATGCCTTGCAAAAGTGAGTCCTGCAACCCCCCCGCCTGCCACTATCACGTCGTATTCTTCGTTCAAGCCGCTCATTATATTTATCCGTATATTAGACTGCGTAAGAAAACTTACTGTACAATACTTTGGCTACCGCCCAAGCCCAAATTAACATATAAAAATGGAATGCGTACAGGAGAAATTGCCCTAATTCCACATACCCAGATTGCCTAAGACTTTCGGCATATTAATCGAGTCATATTCGAGAATTCAGCAGCCTTTCAAATTATGGAGCACTCTTCGTGAAACCTACTACCAGCCAGGACGCTGATGCAAAAACTGAGAATACCGACAAGAGTGCACTTCCGGAACAGAAATTGTCTACAAATTGCACCGAATATCCCTTGACCGAGTACCAACGATTGTTCTGGGCCGGTCATGAGCGCTGGACGGATCAACCTGTATACAACGTTACATCGGCATTTGTGTTTGAAGGGAAACTTGACGCTGCACGTTTCGAACGAGCCTTCCGAAAGCTCGTCGCTCAGCAGGAAGCATTTCGCACAACTATCACCGTATCAAATGGCGAGCCCATCCAGCAATTGCAGCCCGACGGATGCAATCTCGAACAATTGGATCTGTCCGGGGAAGAAAACCCCGATATCGAAGCACAGCGCATCATGCGTGCATACAGCGCTGAACCCTTTGAACTCAGTGAAGCACTTACGCGGTCTGCATTATTGCGATGTGATGATGAGAAATGGATTTGGTTACTAACGCAGCACCACACCATAACCGACCTTTGGTCCATTTCCAAGCTCTATCGGCAGATGGCCGAGCACTATGACGGAACCGAGCAAGCCGAAACCGCGGATCATGATCGCAGCATATGCCCATACAGTGAATATGTTGCAATCGAAAACGACTACCGGGCTTCTGAGCAGTCTCAGGCTTCGGAGGCATACTGGCAAGAAAGGCTAGCTGTACGACCCGAACCAGTCCGTTTCTATGGTGATATCATCGAGAAACGCCCCAACCCCCTCAAACGCCGTCCAGTATCTTTAGGTGATGTTCGAACTGCCGGGCTTGACGAACTGGCATCAAAAAGCGAGTTGCAACTCATGTTGCCAGCGCTCACGAAGCTGAGCTTCTTCCTAACTGTTCTATTTACTTATGTCTACCGCATCAGTGGAAACCGTCGAATCTCTATCGGCGTGCCATTCCATAATCGAATCGCTCCCAAACTAGCGGAAACGGTCGGGCTCATCATGGAAGTTTGCCCGGTATCGATCGAGATCGAACCGGGGGATACATTTTCCTCTGTCCTCAGCAAGGTCCAAACGGAATTGCTCGACACTCTACGTAACTACCGTGCCGGATCTGCACCCGCTTCCAGGTGGAATCAATACCAAATTTTGTTGAACTACCTAGAAATTTCCTACGAGGATTTCTCGGGGCTTACTACCCATGTCGAACGTGTCTCTCCGACGGTGAGCTTTGAACTATTAAGTATCCATATTCATCAATTCGGTAGATCGAAAGGATGGACGGCAGAGTTTGACCTTCAGGAGGAGGCGTTCGGCGAACACGGAACCGATGCGATTGAGCACTTTTTTATATTGCTGGACGAATTCATTGCCAACCGGGATCAGAAGATCGATGAAATTACGCTTCTGTCCCCAACAGAGCACAACCGCGTGTTGGACAGTTGGAATGCGACGGAGGCGGATATTCCCCCGGTGGGTGTGCACCAGCTGTTTGAGCGTTGGGCGGATGAGACGCCGCAGGCTGTTGCGGTGAATGGCGTCGATGGCAGT
>JBBKXJ010000175.1:0-3082 GCA_037969395.1 Pseudomonadales bacterium | reverse complement strand
CGCACCGATATTTCGTTCGAGATCGAGGGCAGTCCCGGCGATCGCCAGATCGCACCATTGTTGCTGCTTCCAATTGTCGAAAACGCGTTCAAACACGGTAGCGCCGTGGTGCAGTCGTCACCGTCTCAAATTAGTTTCCGCTTAAAAATCGATGCGCAATCGATAAGCTTTGAAGCGGAGAACCCGGTTGGCGAGCGCGTTCGAAAAGACGCTAGCGACGGAGGCATCGGGCTCGACAATCTAAGGGGCCGCCTGCAACTGCTGTATCCACATCGGCATCGCCTGTCGATCGGGCCCGGCGACGGGATATTCCGGGTTGCCTTGACGGTGGCAGGAGAGCCATCGTGAGCGTTCGCTGTTTCATCCTCGAAGATCAGGCGCCGGCCCGCAGAATTCTGGAAAACTATCTGGCGCGACTGCCCGGTTTCGAAGTCGTCGGCAGCGCTGCTGCACCGTCCACTGCGGCTAATATTCTCGACGCTGAATCGATCGACCTGCTGTTCCTGGACCTGGGTCTGCCACAACAGGACGGCTTCGATTTTCTGCAAACACGTGACGATCCACCGGTGGTAATTGTCACCACCGCGTTCGCCGCTAGAGCGGTCGAGGGCTATACCCATGGCGTCGCTGATTATCTGGTAAAGCCGTTCGCATTCGAACGCTTCAAGACAGCAACCGACCGGGCGCTTATGGCGCTGCGCGCGAAACAGGACGATACGATTATCACCGTTCCAATCGACCGCGGTCTGCGCGAGTTTGTGCCGGCACGTAACATACTTTCTGTTTCAGCCTACGGCGATTATGTGCAATTGAGAACGGCGGAAAAAACCCTGCTTACGCTTGGACCACTATCGAAATGGATGACGCAGTTACCCTCGCCGCCGTTTGTTCGTATACATCGCAGCCACATTGTCAATTGCGATTGCGTGACGAGCGCCAGCAGCCGGCACGTTGATATTCACGGCGAAAGCCTGCCGATCAGCTCGACATACGCTGCGGAACTGAATCGCGCGCTGGACATGCGCACCCTGAGGAATGGGAACGAAATCACTTGATCGCTATTGCGCCGGTTTCTTCCAAATAACCCATACCTCCAGACAGTGTTTCGCTAAAAATTCCCGGCCTGCGAGTCATGCAGAGTGGAGATAAACCCGCGTGACGTTAGCTGGAAAGTTGGCCCGGGCGTCGGTCTGATGGAAGCCAATTAT
This sequence comes from Pseudomonadales bacterium, assembly GCA_037969395.1. Lineage (GTDB taxonomy): Bacteria > Pseudomonadota > Gammaproteobacteria > Pseudomonadales > JAUIET01 > JBBKXJ01. The sequence goes on along the minus strand of JBBKXJ010000175.1, from coordinate 1,874 downwards.
AGCCGGCGACGTCGACAAACCGCTGAATCCGATAGTAATACGAAGTTACTGGATGAAGTCATGCGCATTAATAGGTGATCGTTGGGCAACGCTAATACTTCGCTCGCTGATTAACGGTATCGATCAGTTGCAGGAGATTCTCGAAGACACGGCCATTGCAACTAACATCCTGTCTAACCGTCTTTCTGAGCTGGGGCAGTATCGAAGCCGTGGAAGAGCCGGAAAAGCGTCAGCAGTTGTACGAAGACCTGGTAGCCAACGCCTACGAGCAGGGCAAGGCGACCAGCACCGCGGCGTATTTCGAGATTGATGATGTGATAGACCCGGCCGATTCACGGCGCTGGATTAGTAACGCCTTGTTGTCAGCGCCTCCGGTTGAGAAAGGCGCTGGCAAAAAAAGGCCATTTGTAGATACCTGGTAAGCTACTTGCCGCCCGTTCGGGACTGAGCTGTTTGGTAATTTAACGTCGTGTTCCGGAATTTCTCACTCTGTTCAGGCCGATCTAACCGCTTAACCAAGGGCCATTCATTAGGGCAATAGGCCCGTTTTCGCTTGACGATGTGTTAGCAATAACCGTCGACAAAGTAGCGTAGAACTTTTACTCTACCGCTACGCTGCCAGAAAATCTGGATACACTAAAGGAGTTGGGAGAGTTGCTATGCCAGAATTACAAACCGTATTGATAACCGGAGCATCAGAAGGTATAGGCCGCTGTTTCGCTGAAGTGTTCGCCGAACGTGGCCACGATCTCGTGCTGGTGGCGCGCAATCAGTCCAGACTTGACGATCTGGCGGCTACGCTTAGTGCGGTGTATTCGATCAATGCGCAAACGTTTGCCGCCGATCTCATTCCGCGCGATGCGCCGCAGCAATTGTTTGAGCAACTTGACCAGCAACAGATTGAAGTCGATATTCTGGTAAACAACGCAGGCATGATGGTGGTAGAAAAATTCGATAGCAGCGACGCCGATGCCTTAAATAATCTGCTACAACTCAATATTCAAAGCCTGGTGAATATGACCCACCAGTTTGTTAGTCCAATGATAGCGCGTGGCCGCGGTAAAATTCTTAATGTGGGTTCGGTGGCCAGCTTTATGCCTACGCCTACTTTCAGCGTATACGGAGCGAGCAAAGCGTTTGTATTGTCTTTTAGCGAAGGCATTTCAGAGGAACTAAAGGGCACAGGAGTGACGGTGACCTGTGTGTGCCCGGGCTTCACCGATACTAATATGCTAAGCGATGCAAAAGGCCTGGAAAAACACATCCCTCGCTTTCTGAAAGCTGACCCCGCGAAACTCGCGAAAGAAGCCTACGCGGCCTGTATGAAAGGCGACGTCGTGTTCGTCGACAGCTTAGCCAATAAAGCGCTGGTGCAATTCGCCACTCACTATCCACGCCGACTGGTGCGCGGCATCAATGGATTATTAGTGCGCTTGGGATGAGAATGCGGCGGCCCGCCATCACGCCGTAAGTTGATCGTACACGCACTTGGTGTTCCGCCAGCGTCTATGCTGGCGCTTGCTAAAAAACACGACGTTATGACAGGGGCACTGGTCGGCGAAAAAGAGCACGCTGTGCGTAAAGTTGATGCGGGTGTGGATTTCCTCTTCGTCGCGGGCGGCGAAGCCGGAGGTCATTGCGGCGAAGTTTCAACCATGGTTCTGATTCCGGAAGTCGCAAGCGCGCTGCCATTATAGTCTCGCAACCGTAGCAGGCCAGCAAACAGTTTAGTGAGCAAGGATTAGGCCTTAAGCCTAATGGCACTTAGTTAAGCGATTAGACCGGCCTGAACAGAGTGAAAATTTCCGGGACACGCCGTAAATCCGTCCCTGGAGGCTCTATCCCTAGCGTCCCTGCTAGGGAAGGTCCCGAAA
>JBBKXJ010000174.1:0-8840 GCA_037969395.1 Pseudomonadales bacterium | reverse complement strand
CCTGCTGGTTATGCGTGAGCTGCTGCTAGGGCCGAAACGCTTTTCCGACCTGCGCGCCAGCTTGCCAGGCATTAGTGCAAATTTACTGACCCAGCGGCTTGAAGGCCTGGAGGCGGTGTCGGTGCTGCGCCGCCGCAAACTGCCCCCGCCGGCGGCTGCACGAGTGTACGAGTTGACCGAGTGGGGGCTTGAGTCGGAGGAAATGATCAAAGTGATTGGCCGCTGGGCAGCGCGTTCGCCTAATCTGAGCGAGGGGCGGCCGATGAGCGTGAATTCGGTCGTGCTTTCGTTTCGCACTATGTTCAATGCCGGACGATCAAAACGATTGAACGCGACGTTGGGTTTTCGCTTCGGCGAGGAGGAGTTCGTTGCGCACATTGCCGACGGCACGCTTGATATTGAGCGCGGTGATGCGAGTCAGTGCGACACCATTATTAGCTGCAATCAAAATGCGCTAGTGGGCGTAGTTTATGGTGGCGCACCGTTGGACGCGATGCTTGGGGATGGCACGTTAGTGGTGGAGGGAGAACTGGCGCTGTTCCGGCGTTTTTGCACATTTTTTCCGTTGCCTGAAACAGCGCCTGATTTAACAAAAATATCTGATCCATAGTCAAGCGTGGTGTAACGAATATGGCGGGAAACTGTCGCGTGCGCTGATGCCATTGCGCACGCAACGCCTGACGTTGAGACTATGGGGCGCGCACAATGCCCGCACCTACGTCATTAAATTGCGCGTCGGCCGCTAACCCTTCGCGGGTCGCATGGCCCAGCACTTTCGCTACGATATTTTCGGTCGTTATTGCGCCACTCTCCTGCAGTTCTTTCTGCGCCCACAGCGCGGCCACACCTGCGACATGCGGCGTTGCCATGCTGGTGCCGCTCATTATCGTTAGACCACCACCGAGCGCGGCAGACTGAATGGCTACTCCCGGCGCGGAACAGTTGACCTCGGTGTTGGAAAAGCTCGCCACAGTGAACCCGGCGCCACCCTGTTGTAAGGCGCCGACCGCGATCATGCCGTTACCCGCTGCTGGCGGCGCCACCGCAATCTCGTAACGCGGGCGCTCGCTTTCGTTACCGGACGCCGCGACGATCATTACCCCGCTGCCAAATCTACTTTGCGCTTCCAGAAAGTCGGTGATACGGCTAAACAGGTTGACGTTGGCGCGGTAGCCCGACAATGCCAAAGAGGTAGCAGGCTCAGTCTCCATACCATGTTCAGTGACGAGAAATTTCACGTAGCCGGGAAAATCGATGCCCAATGACATGGATACCACGTTTGCACCATTTTGCACCGCCCAGTTAATAGCGCTGGCCAGCGTTGCTGAGGAACCCCCTCCTGCGCCGAGCACTTTGCCAATGATCGCTTTTTGCACACCGCGCGCCACACCAATGCGTGTACCTCCGACGTCACGACCAAAAATTGTGCCCGCACAGTGCGTGCCGTGACCGTGCTGATCATCGTCAGATTCGGTGGTAAAGTTTCGGCGTACTAATTCGACACCATTGAATGCTGCGTGACCAGCATCGATGCCCGTGTCCAGCACGGCTACCACTGCACCATTACCGTCGAAACTCGAAAGATGCGCACCAACCGCCTCTATGCCCCATGCGTTACCCGCTGCGGTCACGGCGGCGTCCTCGGCGGTGGCAATAGTTTGCGGTTCAATCAAAGACAGCGGCATTGGCGGAGCGATGGCGAACACCTCCGGATCGCGACGCAGATCGTCGATGTCGCCCGTTGACAGAGTTTCTTCGGAAAGGTCGATTTCTCGAGCATCATCTAGTGGTGTGGCACCAGGGCCACCACGTGACGGACTTGATCCAGTTGGTCTTTGTGCTCTAAAAACGATAAATTTGTTATCCATAACAGATTCCTGTTTATTGGCTTGCTAAATGACCGATCGCTGTGCGAGCGGCCCGGAGGACTTCTTTATTCGGGCTGGGCAAAACGAAGAACTGTCTGTTGCTGCGAGTTGCGACTTCACGGCCCAATCTCAAGGAAAGTATTCGCCATTAGGAGACCGAAGTAAATTGTACTGAAGTGCTAAGACTATCGTGTTATGTCAATAATCTGACGCAAAGTTGAAGTCTTGCGGTTAATGCGGTCAGTGCGGGTAGGGGGGACTGATTACAGTAACCTGTCAGCGAGCCTAAATGAGAGACTAGGCCTACATGTTCATCAGATTTTAGAACCGCGTGGAAAGCTCAGCCGGACAATTTCAGGAGCGCCTGGGCTCGCAAATGCGTATAGAAAAGGAGAGGGTTGTAGCCACGCCGCCGAACTGCGCCTGGCTATTCATCGGCGTCGTAAGCAAGCGTAGAGCATTGTTGCGGGTAGCCACAGCGACCACAGCCAACGGCAAACCAGACATCACATAAACCGTGTAACTCCTTCCGCGTGATTGTAATAAATACAAACACAGTGATCCCCGCGCGCACTTTACCGTTATGCAAACAGTCAACATCGTATTCGATCATAACGCGTAAATCGGTTGTCCAACGCTGCACGCGTCGAACAACCGATGATGATCAGGAACGCGGCCAGCCTATCTCGGCATTATGCGTCTGACTCCAGTTCTCGGCTGTGAGCGACGGCTGACCAGGCGGTACACTATAAACGCCGAAAGAGCCGTCGCAGCAATCACCACAACTGCCGGGTGCTGCCGCGAGTAGTCTCGCGCTGCGTAATAGGCATCTTCTGAAACGTGCTGTGCCTGACGCCCCAGCGTTCTCAGCTGTTGTTCGGATGCCGTGGCCGCATCGCGCAATAGCTCGCCGGCGTGGGCGATGCCGTCAGCAGAATGATCCCGCGCCTCATGTGCCGCGTGACTTACGCTGTCTGCCATTCGTTCTGTTGTACTTTTTTTCGCTCCAAAGTTCATTGCTTTCTCCGTAATTTAAAGCTGCCTTGCGGCGTGGACGTGGTACTCAATTCACTCTGAATGCAACAACTATGCCCGCATGACAAAGTTGACTTTGCCGCCGTTGTACACGCAGCTTGACTCATATTAAATCCGGCGCGCGTTGCTGGTTTGTTAAGGGCATTCGCTAGATTATCCTATCTACCGCAAAATGATAGCGAGATATTGACGGCGTTTTTATCCTTATTCCTATCAACGCTCGGTCGGAACCATCCCTGCTTACATAATGTTCTGCAAGTGTAGCGAGCAGCTTGACGAGTAAATTTGTCAGCTGCATTTGCTCGCGCTTAGTCAGTCATGCCAACACCTGTCTTTCATTTTACCCATGCTCGCTCATAAGCCCGTCGATTGTCTCGAAACCCGCTCGTGTCAGCGTGATTAGTGTACCGCGCCCACCGCCAAATTGTGTCGTTCGCGAGCAGACATGACTAAATTCGGGAGATAAAAAAGTTGCTGTAAGCAAGTAGCGTCTGCATCCTCAGTTCGTTGATTCAGACATACGTTAGCAATCAGCCTGCAACAGAAAGGAAGTTTTGACACAGAACGACGTCTATTCTTTATCGCACTAGCAAGTTATGTGCTTGTATCGATTGGCGATATAGGAGTTAGCGCACTTGCAACATTGTGAAAATGCGAGTAAACCAAATTTACAGCAATACACGGAGACGGTTATGAAAAGAACGCTCACATTGTTAACCGTAGGCAGTGTTCTGTTGTTCTCGTCAGTTGCCCGTGCAGAAGATCCCCTCGCGTGTGTCGAAGTTGATATTGTCAAAACTCTACTTAGTGACTTCGGTGGGGGTCCCACGCGAATCAGTCGCGAGCTACCCGCGCAATTCCCGGCAATCGCATTGCCAAAAACTATGGAATTAATTGGCGGCAAAAATATGTTCAATTATTTCACCGTGGCGTTCAAATCCGGATTGCCTATGGAAGCAGCACGTGCCAGCGTTGATTCGGCGCTAGCTGACGCTCAATTTAATGCGTATGAAAGGCCTGCTATGAGGCTTGCTAGTGGCGGATTTCAGACGCCAGAAACCCGTTCCTGGCAGAATTCAAATAGCTTTTGTCATCGCAAATACGGCCATCTGACCGCTGCATTTGAGAAGGCAGCCGGCAACGCGACTTACGTTATGCTGACTGGCTCGGCGCAGCGGTCGCCCGATAGTTGCGACGCAACGCGCGCGAGTCTAATGCTGGCGGGTGTTGCTGATCAACCCAGTAAAATGCCGCAACTGTCGCTGCCAACCAACGCAACATCGACAGGCTATGGCGGCATCAGCAGCAGCGGCGACGAGGCTTCGACCAGCATTCAAATGGAAACATCACTCTCTCCCGCAGAACTTGTCGCGTTTTTCGGAGCCCAGATGACGGAACAGAACTGGAACGAGGAAACACATTGGTCCGGCCAGAAGGTGTCCGGTTCGGTCTGGATATCGGCTGATGAACAGAATAGCGGCGTGCTGAGCGTGATTTCGCTGGATGACAAGCAGTATAAGCTAACGTTTCAAATGACAATGCTGCGTTAGTAATTTAGCGCATTTTATCCATCGCGCCGTTCCTTAGGGCTCGCCGGTACAAGTCGTTGTAGCTGCTTCCATTGCGCTTTACGCAACTTCATCTGCTTGACAGCATCGCGAAAAATCGTCGGCGACTTGGTAAGCACCAGCGAGAAGGGGCTGCCAACACGTTTTGTTACATGCGAGACCGGGATATGCAGAAAGTCGATTTGCCGATGCAGGTGCTTGCGCCGGTTTTTACCCATTGGCAGCGTAGCGCTTTGCTGTGTTTTGGCTGTTAAAAAGCGGCCCATTGTTTTGCAGTCGTTACAGTCGCAGGAATTATTCACCGTTAAAGACCAATCATCCGCCGTGCGGGTTCCGGTAGTGATCGCCTGCTCCAGTTGTTGGTGGCATCTTTGGTACAGCGATTGGAAACCAGCCGCTGCGAAGACATCCTCATCCACCGCTGCACGAAAGTGACTCAACACTGCAAGTTGTAGCTCAACGGGATAGCGCATTTCGTCACTGCCCAGGTGGGTAAGTATCTGCGTGGCAGTTTCCAGGTCAGCACCGTAAAAGCAAGCCTCGAGCAAGGTAATCCACTGTTTGGATCGTTTTGGCAGATCCGCGTTCAGCGCTCTTCCCAGCCCGTACTTGCTGTATTGCTCTTCGCGATCCTTCATTAACGCGTAGTATTTCCGGCACATGAACATGTTAAAAGCCCGGTGTGGAGCGTCCGCTTTTTTAGCCAGCTTTTGACTCATGCGCGGTAACAGTTTGATCCAGTCGATAGCGTCGTGAGAACCAGGACGGTCCAGCCATTGATTGATAATCTGTTCGCACCAGGGCGCGCCATAAAGCGCCAGCAGTTTAATAAAGTGATCAATTGCCCGCGGCGTCAGCGAGAAGACGGCAAACGGGGCAAGTAGTTGAGCCGCCAACTCTGGCTCGCGTTGCAGGGTCAACAGTTTCAAGGTGTTGATTAACAGCTTGGGATCGTTATAAAACCGCTTTGACTGCCAGCGCGGGAGTACTTGTTGATTAATTACATCTGTCGCTGCCGGCCAATCCCCCTGCGCCAGCGCAAGCAGTTCACTGATTGCCATCTCAGGGTTAACGTTAACCAACATGGCGTAGCGCCACGCTTTAGGCCACGCAACGATCGCCGCCCGGTGATACTGACGATCCAGCGTGTTGCCGTAGTTGCCCATATAGCCCTCGTATTCTTCGCTAAACGGGTCGAACTGATCGGTGTTTTTGGTCCAGCAAAGCTCCTGATCGCCGACCTGGCTGTCGTTATAAGGCAGCGTTTTGCCTGACTGGTCCCGCCAATGCGACAGGCAGACCGAAGCTTCGATCAGGTCATTCAGTTCATAGTCGTTTGCATCAGCGTTTGTGTCTTCGTCAGCATAAACGTCGTCGTCCCAATCGTCGTAATAGCTATAGCGCCGGGATCGATAGTTTGTTGCAGCGTAACCGGTGTCGATGCAATCCCATAATTCCTGCACTTCGGCCAACGCCAGATGCAGATCCAGGCCAAGCAAGTCCGCCGCCTGTTGCAGGGCTTCGGCGCGACTGCTGTCGCTGTTTTTCAGGTTGTTCCAGTTGAGGCTGCGCTGGCTATATTCATGGTCCAGCAGGTAGACCAGCCGCTTGAATGAGTGGGCTGCATAGGTAGGGCTGGCATCATCCTGCCTGGTCGAGTCTGGTCCCTGCGTAAAAAAGCGTTGCGCGCAGTCAACTAGGGCCTGCTGCTTATCCAGCGCGCCGATAAACAGGGGGCGCTTGGCATTTGCCTCGAATGAAAGGTTGTATTGCAGCGCAATGCGGTACCCTTGCTTGATTGGCCGCACTTCGTGATAGCAGTCGGCGTAGAAAGACAAAAAAGTGAGCCTGTCCTGGTCCTTGGTACCGATGTTGTAGCGCCTTTTCTTACCCTGATGGCTGACAATCAAACTCCCGCCAGCGTACGCCGACGGCAAAATGACGACCAGCGTTGCCAGCATAGAGTCGCTTCTTTCACTGTCTTGATGGGGTATAAAAAACTGGTCTTTTTCATAGATCAGTAGCTTGTCGAGACTGGCCGTGAGCTTTCCATCAGGCAATCCAAGCTCGGTGCGTAATTTTGCCAGCGCGGGATTCAGGCTTTTATTCCACTCGCGCTTATCAATCTTGAGTTTGCTTTTGGCTATCTGCCAAACATTGCGCACGGAGGTATCGACCAGGGTTTTGTCACGCAAGCCAAACGGTGCCTGCCGCGCCTGTTTAATCAATGCTCGCGCGCGTGTCGGGGTTACCGGCAGCTTGATAGGGCCAACCCCTTTCACCTCCAGCTTTAAATGCTCGTCGCTGCCGGTAAAGCGGGTGGAATAGCTGCCGGCGTTGGTAATGTCTTGCAGGGCCTGGGTAACGTCTTCAAGCATGGTAGTGTCAACGTGTGCTGATAAAGGAGCACAATATGTTATCACCGGGAGTGAAGTCGCGGCAAAGTCTTAGCCGTTGTGCCGCTAGATTCCGACGCGCGCAAATCGCGTTTGCAGGTTAAACCACTCCGTAAGCCAGCATTGCGTCGACTACTTTTTTAAAGCCCGCGATGTTTGCCCCATCGATATAATTGAGTTTGCCGTTTTGTTCGCCATACTCGACGCAGCGCTGGTGAATGTCTTGCATAATTTCTTTCAGCCGACTGTCAACCTCTTCGCGCGACCAACTTATGCGCATGGAGTTCTGACTCTGCTCAAGGCCACTGACGGCAACGCCGCCGGCGTTGGAGGCTTTCCCTGGCGCGTGCAAAATATTCGCTTCGCGGAACACCTGCATCGCGTCCAGCGTGGCAGGCATATTGGCCCCTTCGCAGACAGCGCTGACTTCATTTTTTACCAAAGCTTTGGCGTCTTTCTCGTCCAATTCGTTTTGCGTTGCGCACGGCATGGCGATATCGCAGTCAACCCCCCATGGCTTTTTTCCTTTGTAAAATTTTGCCTGATCGAATTTTTTGGCCAGCTCGGCAATACGACCGCGTTGCTTGTCCTTCAGGACGTGGGCAAACGCAAGGTGGTCCGCGTCAAACCCCTCTGCCAAGTGTACGAAGCCGTCAGAGTCACTTAGCGTTACTACTTTAGCGCCCTTTTCCACCGCCTTGTCAGCTGCGTGCAACGCGACATTGCCGCTACCGCTAATCGCTATGCGTTTGCCTTCGATGCTATCGTCGTGGTGGTTGAGCATATTTTCGCAAAAGTAGACGCAGCCGTAGCCGGTTGCTTCGGTACGTACCGCACTACCGCCGAATGACAATCCCTTGCCGGTTAACACGCCGGTCCAACGATTTTCCAGACGCATATACTGGCCAAACAGATAGCTGATCTCCCGTGAGCCAACGCCAATATCGCCGGCCGGCACGTCGGTATCCTCACCAATGTGGCGATACAATTCGGTCATCAAAGATTGGCAGAAGCGCATGACTTCCCGGTCACTCTTACCTTTCGGGTTAAAGTTGGAGCCGCCTTTGGCACCGCCCATCGGCAGGCCGGTTAAGCTGTTTTTAAGGATCTGTTCGAAACCGAGAAACTTGAGCACGCTTTCGGTTACGGAAGGGTCGAAGCGCAGACCGCCTTTGTATGGCCCCAGGGCATGATTGAATTGCACCCGCCATGCACGGTTTGCTCTGATCTCGCCGGCGTCGGTTTCCCATGATACGCGAAAAGAAATAATTCGATCTGGCTCGGTGAAACGCTCCAGAATTTGCGCTTTGTGATACCCCTCATGATCAAGATACCAGGGCATTACCGAGCGAGCGACCTCCTCAACAGCCTGCACAAACTCAGTTTGGTCCGGGTTACGTTTCTTTAAGCCGCTAATGAAATGATTGAGCTGCTTTTTACTGGTTTTGCCGTTAGACATGGTTACCACCTTGATGGTGCATATTGAGATTCGCTGGCAGAAGCAGCAACAACGTAATATTCTGCCGGCTTGTGAATGACAGCCGTACATTTATCCACAACGCATCGAAAACAGAACGCTTACGTTCCAGCCTTTTTATGACGGCGAACCTTAACCAATACGGGTGGCAATTTGAAACGGATTACAGCTATGGTGCTTGCCATGGTGTGCTGCAGCGCGGCCCAATCCAGGGAGTTTAACGTGGAGCTCGCTGGTGCCCTCACAGACGGTAGCGTCGTCGATGTTTTAGATACCGACGTTTATACATTAAACGCGCAGTATTATTTTCAGGCTATCTCCGACAGTGACGGACCATATCGTGAGGCGGCGTTTATTCACCCCGCCAGTTCCCTTGGGGTTAATGGCACTTAGTTAAGCGATTAGACCGGCCTGAACAGAGTGAAAATTTCCGGGACACGCCGTAAATCCGTCCCTGGAGGCTCTATCCCTAGCGTCCCTGCTAGGGAAGGTCCCG
>JBBKXJ010000173.1:0-10471 GCA_037969395.1 Pseudomonadales bacterium | reverse complement strand
CCGGGGATAACAGGCTGATACCGCCCAAGAGTTCATATCGACGGCGGTGTTTGGCACCTCGATGTCGGCTCATCACATCCTGGGGCTGTAGCCGGTCCCAAGGGTATGGCTGTTCGCCATTTAAAGTGGTACGCGAGCTGGGTTTAGAACGTCGTGAGACAGTTCGGTCCCTATCTGTCGTGGTCGTTAGAGATTTGAGGGAAGCTGCTCCTAGTACGAGAGGACCGGAGTGGACGAACCTCTGGTGTTCCGGTTGTCACGCCAGTGGCATCGCCGGGTAGCTATGTTCGGACAGGATAACCGCTGAAAGCATCTAAGCGGGAAGCCCCTCCCAAGATTAGATCTCTCCGAGGCTTTAAGCCTCCTGTAGGGCCGTGGAAGACTACCACGTTGATAGGCTGGGTGTGTAAGCGCTGTGAGGCGTTGAGCTAACCAGTACTAATTGCCCGTGCGGCTTGACCATATAACCAAGAGCATTGGTTGTATGTAATATACAAAGTTGCGTAGTTAGAAACTATGTAGCTTAAGAGACTAACGGATGTGTGTCTGTATCTCTCTTTCTGCTTGGATTTATCGAATTTGGATTAAATGCTTTGTTCTGCTTTTAATCCGCATAGTTTGTCTGACGACAATAGAGCATTGGAACCACCTGATCCCATCCCGAACTCAGAAGTGAAACGATGCTTCGCCGATGGTAGTGTAGGGTTTCCCTATGTGAGAGTAGGTCATTGTCAGGCTTTTAAATTAGACCCGAAGTTCTTTTGAGCTTCGGGTTTTTTTATGGCCCTTTGTTTTTTTTAGACGATACTGCCTTCTGCGGCTTAAAAAAAAATCGCTGTCCGCACGGCGAGCGTCCTTGTAGACGCGTGTAGCGACATGAGCGATGAGAATGGCAACGTTGTCTTACTGTGCTGACCGTAGCGCTCTCTATATTGCCAGGCAGTACGGAACAATGACCGCCTCATCAGGGTCTGTTCTTGCAACATAGCTGTTGATTGCTAGCCCAATAAAAAAGCCCCGCTCAGTTAGTGAGCGGGGCTTTTATTTTCGTGCTAATTAAACACGTTATCTGGAGATAATAATTCTATCGCCACTATTTGGTTCAACTGCGAAAACAGCGAAGGAAGACCTGTCAGATACGAGCAGAATGTCACGGCTGCTATCATAGCTCACTCCTGTGGGGCCCTGCAGTGCGACGCCTTTGCCGATTGTCCCGTTAGATATGTCGCGCTTCACGTTTGTCTCGCGATCAATAGCAAACATTGCACCCTGGAATGAGTCTACTACTACAACTTCGTTGCCCATAAGCGTGATGTCCTGGGTTGGAATTTCATTTTCTTGTTGCGCTGTATTACCCTCTATTGATCCCAGACTGGAGGTAGCTCCACCGGCCAACGTTACCGCCAGGAGTTGATCCGCTATTGTGTCTGTACCACCTAACCTCGTGTCGACGATATATGCGGTACCAGTAGTGCTATCTATCGATAAATTCTGCGCAAACCGCAAACCTGTACCGTTTAACGACACCTGCGTGGCGGTTGTGCCGGTCGTTGCTAGGGAAAACAGTTCACTGCTGATCGGCGCGGAAGTCGCATCGGCCACGATGACCGATACATATAGAGTATTGCTGGACGTATCTACGTCAATACCAAGAGGTGACCTGCTGGCGCCGAAACTGGTGACTAACGGCGTGCGGCTGCCGTCGGCGAGGTCGACTGAAAACACCGACTGGGCATCTATATCAGTTACGAACACCTTACTATCGTCAATAGCCAGATTGACGAGGGATTGAAATGCTGGTCCTGTCCCTGTTCCTGCGCCGCTTAAAATGCTGCGGTCACCGTTGTCGAGGTTTACCGTAAATACGGCGGCTAAATCGCCATTAATGCCGTCGAAGTCAGTGACCAGTGCGCGATCATTGCTGGCGTCGTATTCGATGTTAAACGGGCCGTCGAATGCCGGACCTCCGGCAACGTCGGCGCTGGTTAGAATCGCACGATCGCCGTTTTCTGCGACCGTCAGCAGCGCATTTAATATTGGGTCCAGAACAATGCTGCGATTGGCGGCGCTATCCGTTGCTATTGCTTCAGGCAAAAAAATGTCACCGCCACTGCCAACGTTGGCACCTGAAGCTACTGTTCGTGCTCCTGTGGATAATTCTATGGCGACGATAACTGGTTGCGCTGTGCCCCCCTCGGCTACGAATGCCTCGGTGCCATCGGCGCTTAAAGTGATGTCGAGTGGTGCTACGAGGTCATCACCAAGATTGTCGCCGGTGCTGGCAATCGGGCTGGACGCACCATTTGCCAGGTCTACAGACGTCACAGTTCCGTTAGCAGACGCAACCAGCGCGCGGCTGCCATCCACCACAATACTGCTATCCCCACCAAATGTGACCGCTGGCGTAAAATCAGCTGCCGAGGCAGGGCCACCCGTCAATGACGCGGTTTGCAGTTTATAGATTGGGCTGCTTGTGCCATCGCCTGGTATAAAGGTGGTGATCAACAAGCGACCGCCTTCATCTATCGCTATGTCCTGAGCTATAGCCGCTGGGGCCAGGGTAACCAGCACACTACGGTCGCCGCTTGTCAGATCAACTGCGATTATATTTGCGCCATCAGCCACCAACGCACGGCCATTAGCACTATCAACAATAACGCCGGTTGGTGCACTAAATGATGCAGTGCCAGTGCCGTTAGCGTCATCCGATAAGATGCTACGCACACCGCTGGTAAGGTCTACCGCGATCAAAGCGCGTAGCGCTGTGTCCACCAAAAGCACGCGATTACCATTGGCATCGACTTCCACATCGCTTGGGCTTAACAGCGCAACTTCATTTTTAATTTCTATGCTATCCGCACTGGCGCTTGCATTACCCTGTGCATCGGTTGTTGCAACGGTGATAGTGTTGCTACCCGCTGTTAGCGCTACGACTGCTCTCCAGCTTGCGAAGTCATTATCCGATGTTGCAGCGACGTCGTTTACCGTCACACTGGTAATTGCACTACTTTGCGCGTCCACGGCTGTGCCAGTGACTGTAATGGAGTCGGCAGTTGTCAGCGCCTGGGACGTAGGAAAGTTGATTTTTGCCGTGGGTGCCTGCGTATCCGCGGTGACAGGCGGTGGTGTATCATTACTGCTGCCGCCACCGCCGCCACAAGCAGTGAGCAGAGTGACGATGAAACTGACGATAATTAGTTTACGGCCAGTGCCGCTGCGATTTTTCATAAAAAGCCTCTTGGGTTCTAACATTTCTTGGAAGGTAGGAGTGTTTGATGTCTCGTCGGAGCGACGAGTTTGCTCAGGATTCAACTAGCTAACTGGACGAGATCTTTATGACTGTAAGTGTAATTTATCGGCGTGTTACCACGTGAGTTTTCTGCTATAGAATACCCCCAATTCTGTGTTACTTCCTCCGCTATGACGTCTCGTTTTCAGGTTTTACAAATATTAGCCGATGGTAACACCCATTCTGGTCAAAAGATAAGCGATATTCTGGGCGTAAGTCGCGCCGCCGTCTGGAAGCACGTACGAAATCTGGAGTCACAGGGAATCGACATTCGCAAGGAAAAAGGCCGAGGATACCGCCTTGCCGCAACTATAGAGCTGTTGAAGATAACGAGCATAGTTGAGCAGCTAACAGCCGATCAGCAAACGTTGCTCAACCAGCTGTTCGTGGAGTCGACTGTGGACTCCACCAATGCGCTAGCCATGCAGGGCGTTGAACAGGGGTTGTCAGGCAGCGTGTGGTTGGCTGAGCATCAAACCTCGGGGCGCGGTCGTCGCGGCCGTGATTGGGTCAGCCCCTTCGGCGCCAACATTTACCTGTCTGCTTTGTGGAAAATCAACGGTGGTGCCGCGCAGTTGGGTGGCCTGAGCCTGGCACTTGGAGTGGTGCTGGTCGAGACATTGGCCGAGCTGGGCGTGCACGGGCTGGCGCTCAAATGGCCGAACGATATCGTGTTTGAACGAAAAAAACTGGGCGGCATTCTGATTGAGATGCAGGGCGATGCCACCGGCGACTGTCATGTGGTCGCTGGCATTGGTATGAATGTGAATATGCCGGCCCGGGCAGCGCAGGCTATCGACCAGCAATGGACCGACCTACACAGCATTTGTGACTGTGTTCCCAGTCGTAACGAATTAGCTGCCGCGCTCACCGGCGCGGTATTGCAATTGCTCAGCGACTACCCGGCAACAGGATTTGCTCCGTTTGCCAATCGTTGGAACGCACTGGACGCGCTTCGTGGCGTTGCAGTGTCGGTGCAAACTGGCGCCGATGCCGTCTACGGCATTGCCAGGGGTGCAGCAGCAGACGGTGCGCTACAGTTAGAGACTGAAACAGGACTGCGACTTTTCCACGGCGGCGAAGTTAGCGTGCGCACACAACAGTGACGTACATACTCGAACTGGATATTGGCAATACCCGTGCGAAATGGCGCGTACTCGACATCGCCGGCAATGCTGTCGGCCGTGGTGACTGGCCACATAGCGCAACGTTGTTACCGGCCGATTCGGATTTAGACAGCATGCTCGATGCCCGCGACTGTGAACGCATCCGGATAGCCAGCGTCGCCTGCGATGGAGTAGATCAACGCCTGCGCGAGTGGGCGGCAGCACGCCAGTTGCGCATACAGTTTGCGGCAACAACCTCGGCCTGTGCGGGTGTTAGCAATAGCTACCGGCAGCCGGAGCGTATGGGCGTTGATCGCTGGATGGCAATGCTGGCTGCTTTTAACCAGTATCCTGGTGATATATGTACTGTCGACTGCGGCACTGCCTTAAAGTGTGAAGTGGTTGCTGCGACAGGAGCACACCTGGGCGGTCTGATTATGCCGGGTATGCGTTTGCAACAAAATGCGCTGCGACAGCATACCGCTAAGGTCAAGTTCATCGAACAACCTAACACCGGTGATATGCAATTAGGTACCGACACTGCTAGCTGCGTGCAAAATGGCAGTAAGTTCATGCTGGTTGGCGCTATACACGAAGTATTCTTCTATGCCGAACAACAACTTGGGCGCAACGTGCAGTGTGTGATCAGTGGCGGTGATGCTGCACTGCTAATTCCATTATTACAAACCGTATTGCAAGAGAAAGTAATTGCAGCGCCTGATCTTGTGCTTGACGGTCTACAATATGCTTTACCTTGAGTTGCGCTTTAATCCGGTCGACAAATATCAGTGAAAGCTCTATTTTTTCTATTGTTGGCCATTAATATCGGCTACGCGAGCTGGAGCTTGTTCATATCACCACAGGCGCCGGAACTCAGAAGAGCGTTGCTTGAAAAACGCTTTGATGAGCTTACACAAGCAGTGCCTGCTGAGAGCGTGCCCGGGTTAGGCGATGAGAGCGCGCCCGGCGAACAAGGCATAGCCACCGATGCAGACAACAATTCCGCTGCAAGCTGCTGGATGCTTGGTCCGTTCGAGGACGAGAGCAGCGCGCGCATTTTGCAGCAGCGATTGTTGGCGCTGGAAGTAGAGCTACAGCTGAAAACGCTGACTACCCCGATAGCCTCCGATTACTGGGTATATATCGAACCGCAAATGTCGCGCTCGGCCGCGCTGCGGCTGCTGCGCGAATTGCAAGGCAGCCAGATCGATAGCTTTATTATCGGCGAAGGAGAGTTGGAAAACGGCATTTCACTGGGCTTTTTCCCCGATGAAAGATCGGCGCGCAAATTACAACGCATGCGCGCTGAAGACGGCTATGCGGCAAAAATCAAATCGGTCGTGCGCAACGCTGAGGAATGGTGGGCAGTTTTAGAAGACGATGAATATAACAAACTGGAACCCGGCCAGTGGAAAAAGCTGCAGCGGGAACTCGGCAAATGGCAACAACGCCAGAATTACTGCAAGCTGATTGCCTCGGCTAATGAGTTAGAATAGAATGCAGCGCCTATTTAGAAATAGATAGCGCGAAGCTGGCGTAGCTCAGTTGGTAGAGCAGCTGATTTGTAATCAGCCGGTCGGGGGTTCGACTCCTCTCGCCAGCTCCAATTAAATCAAAAACTTACAGTATTTTTTCTGATTAGCAAGTTGTCGGTATTTTTAGATGTAACGGCGAATGTAACTGCATCATGACTTTTCATCGTTGTTTTTTGCTTCATGGGCCAAGACAGCGTGCGATAAATCAACTACCTTTAATTTTATACTGGTATGAGATTTTGTTATGGTGCAGAATCTGCTGATTGCCACCTTGATCGAAGCTGAATAATATTTTGATATATAACGATCTGACAAGTATCGATATTAAATGAGCTGGGAGATAAAACATAAAGATTACGCAGTATATAAACGTAATCCAATCGTGCAATCAGTTGTTGAACTGAGGTTCCACCCCGTTCTTGAAGTCACCCAAGACAAGGCCAAGTTAAGTCGTTTTCAAGAAGCAGTTCGCGTAGATTTTCCAGTTTACTCTGAGCGACGATCTCAAAATGTAGCGATTGAAGCTCCCAGTAACGTCCATATATCGGAGGAAACCAATTACCTTTTCTCAAAGGTGGATGCATCTCAAAATATCAGCATTTCCCAGTCGAACCTCTTGCTAACTACGTTAAATCACGTGGATAAAGAACAGATTAAAGCTGGAGTTGGTCTAGCACTCCTGAATTTGGAAAAGGTGTACGGTGCCTGCCTTCCGATAAGGCTAGGTGTTCGATATACGAATATTATTAACAAGGCGCAGATTGAGTCTGAAGTTGGCCAAGCATTGGCCTGGTCGGATCTTGTAGCCGATTACTTTTTTCGAACGCCCGATAATTTGAATGCAAAGCGCGTTATGTTCCGCTCGCATATTCAGTCAAGTCTTTCAGATGAGGCAGCAGGAGGTTTATCGCTCCAGTATGGTGTTCATTCTATGAACCAAAATACTGGAGAGATTGACGCTTTTATGGTTGATATCGACCGTTACCTGGAAAATCCAAAGCCTCATGATATAGTGAGTTATATAGATAGTTTCGCGTTGGATATATTTTCGATTTTTGAGGACGTAGCTGGAAACAAGCTTCTGGAATGGATGTCGAAATAATTATCATGAGGGAGGAGTAGGCGATGTTATTAGGACTGGCAACAACACAAATTTTCGGTGGTGAGATTCGACTACCGGTTGAAGATGTTGTAGAAATTCGTTTCGTTGAGCGGTACCCACCAACACAGACCACCACCCGGCCGTCTGCATTTTTCCCCATAGATATTACAGGTGGTTTTAACGCGCAGTGTCCGGTTACGGACCTGGTTGCTCAAGCTATGGATCACAAGCGTAGTTTGCCATTCTTGGAGGTTGATGAGACGCTTGATGACAAAGTAAGCGAATTTGTAAGGTCCACCTATCGAGATGCGCCGATAAGAAAGTTAACCAAGCGGATTTAACCTGCGTGGACCGTTGGGCCGTTTCGGCATATGACGTAAACGATTTGAGTCAGCAAATTAAAAGACTCTGCTCTTCTGAGTTTTTCCCCCAAGAATTTTATCATTCCGTGCCCGGTCCCCAGCCAGGACTTCAGCAGGGAGATATTGTAGAGCTATCGTCTGGAGTGCCAGTTATCTGGAAAGACGGGACACCTACTGCAATCGAAAATATTAACCACTGGATAGTCATTGGTAATACGTGTGATTTTAATGGAATCCCGCGAAAGGTGCAGTTTACTCAGCTTGCTCCTTTAGTAAGTGTTGACGCACAGAAATTGCCCGTTTCGATAGAGGACTTGAAAACTTACCGGGCAAGCAGGACCTTCTACGTTCCACCTTGGCCGAATTTTGGTGGTTCGGACGGTTGTATAGCGGATCTAGAAAGAATTGTGTCGCTTCATGTCGATGCGGTAGATAACAAACATGCATCGCGGGTAGCCAGCCTCAGTTTTCAAGGATGGGTATTGTTTCACTCCTGCATTGTTAGATTCCTCGCAAGAGATGATGGTCGCTACGAATGATTTTTTCAGAAAGAAGCCCGACAACTCCGGGCTTTGAGTCTCCAATGTTGTGATTGTGATTTACAAAAATCAGCCATCAACACCGCCAACAACATCCGGCCTATTTTAGCGCACCTCATCGCATTGGCATCTCACGAAATATAGGTAGGCGGTTTACCGTCGTCGACCACTGCCCTGAACACTCTACCACTTGGTTCCAGTACCTTTAGTTGACGGATGGTGCGCAACAGCGGAACGATCACCTTGGTAGGCGCTTAGATTGGAGCCGTTTGATTCGCAGATTGTTTCGCCCAGCGTTGAATCAAATCTCAATGTGCTCGCACTGGCCTAATTTACCAAGTTTATGGTGGCTTCCTTAGCCAATGAAATCCTTCTTCTGAAAACTCACTTTCCGGGACAACAGCTGAGCTATTAGTTAAGGCTTCGACATCGACGCCTTTCGATCGCAAAAATTTGTAGACGGTCTCATCAAATACCCACGGCTCGCTGGGAGGGGAATAAGACTGGAGGAGATGACAATACACTGACTGAAGATTTTTCCCCCTCGCGTCGAATTTGTATAATGTATTCATTATTCGACCATACCGTTCTTTTTCTACGATTGCACCGTCCACAGTTTCTATTACTATATGCACAACTCCGGGACTTGATGCCGGAAGTTGAAGAATTGCACGCGCCAAATGACCGCGAATATCGCGAGCTTTATGCTCAATCGCCCGCTCCGCATCGCAGCTCCAATAGGCTGCAGTAGCGAAGTGGAGATCATCCAAGAATCGGTTGTTCGCACCCCCTTTGCCCATTCGCACGAAGCGACCTTCAATGGAAGCGGTGAAACCTAGATTCGGGTTGCGAGAACCGCCAATAAGTTCATTGATTTGGTCAGACGGGTACTTAACCCTATACGCGGCTAGGTGCGCGCGCACAGAATCGTAATCAACCGGACGCGCAGTAACGTCCCACATATCGTTTGACGCAAGCTTGCACGGGAGTTGGACTAGTTGGAGTTTTCCTTGAAGTTCGTCCAGCAGGAAATCGTCTGGTAGGGTATCAAGCTCAACATGAAAAACAATGTCGAAAATGACCGACATCCGTCGATGCACCAACAAGTCGCTGAGCGTTTGCCACATTCTCAACCACTTTTGCCGCTCACCGTTGCTGTAGTCTGAGCGCTCTTGAAGCCGCTTACATTCGATGAAGCACTCTTCCGAGCCTTTTTCAGCGCGAATGTCGGGTCGTTTTGCAGGTGGTGACTCGTCAAGCAGTTCTACCGATTCCCACCCGTTACGACGCCATAATAGGGCTACTAGAAGCTCGAATAGCGCGCCATCAGGTTGATTGCGCCCACTTGTCAACAATCGGGTGACGCGGCGCTCGACACCTGGGATTCCCGCGAGAATATCAAGTTCAGCGCCAATCATCTTGAAGATTGGAATAACCCTTGCGCCTTGGGCGGCTTCATATTTGAGTGGTTCGTGCAATAAGGCATCGGCGAGATATAAATACCATGCAATTCGGTCGTCAGGAACTGAGACCGATTGAAGCATTTGAGGACCGTTCTGTGATGTAGGAGCCTCATGCAAAGTTTCCAGCGAATGTTCCACACGCTCAACACGTCGTTGCCAGTCTGACGCGCCAATAAATTCTAGGAACCAGGCAAGAGCACGCTCGATATTGGAATCCACGTAGCCACCAAATGGCGCGATTTCATTGGTCATCTATTCATCCTTGTGTCTCTATGAAGAACAATATCTCAACAGAATTAGCTCAAAGGAAAACTTTACCCCAGTATCTCAAAAAGTAGCGTATTTACTAAATCTGACGTTTATAGCCCGATCAGTCTCTTCATTCAACTCCCAGTACCGCGCTTGCAGGCGATCAAAGTTTCTCTGGTGCATGCCTTTTTTCTTCCAATAGCCTTCACCGTCATAATTTTCAAAGATGCGCTCACCGAGCTTGTGCTTAGCGCTGATGAGCCGCTCTATTTTGCATTCAGACTGGCTGGCATAGGCGAGCTTATAGCACTTTCGGCAAGCAAAGTATTTCCCCGCTCCGGAAAGTACAGCTACTCTTAGATCGCAATATGGGCAGCTGAACCACTTTCTCACACCTCCATAGTGACAAGGTGTTAAATCGAAATGTATGGTCTGTTTTACATCTTGCCAATCACCATTCCCGTGAGTTCGATATCGATAGTTTAGCGTTAGCTCATCTTCGGATGTACGCGCCGAGACAGTACCGCAATTTTCACCGCCGATACTCCAGGAAATAGTGCCGCTATGGGGGCGGTCAAGCCATCCCCATTTCTTAAGCACACGAATATCAACCCGTTTGGTCTCTTCAATAGTAGTTTTCTTGTCAAAGTGATACCAGCCGCCGCTGCCAAACCCACCCATTGATCGCTCCTTTTTATCCGAAATCATTAGGAAACCGAATATTTTGAATAATTAATTGGTTAGCAATTAGCCATTCTCTGATGAGCAGCCGGCATGCCTATTCAGTGAAAGAGTTTTTTTGCTCTGTCGCCAATCGACCGCACCA
>JBBKXJ010000172.1:0-4224 GCA_037969395.1 Pseudomonadales bacterium | reverse complement strand
GATCGGTTCGAGTATGACCGCGCCTACGGTGTCGGCACCTTCGGCCAAAATCACTTTTTCCATCTCCAGCGCCGCTTTGACACCATAGTCAGCGACGTCACCAAATTGAGATCGGTATTGCGTTGCTGAAGTGCTGAATCGCGTAATTGGGCAGGCCAAACGCTTGTCGGCACCAGCGCAGATCAATATTCCGCGCGATTACTGGACCCATATGATCGACGTGGAACTGCCGCAGGCAATCGAAATTGAGCGGCCACCTGGTGGTGAAAAAGCGATCACCGAGGCGGCAAAATTACTGTCGAGCGCGAAGTTTCCGGTCATCCTCAACGGTGCGGGAGTGGTACTCAGCGGCGCGATCGACGCCTCGAAAAATCTCGCCGAGCGGCTGGACGCGCCGGTTTGCTGTAACTATCAGCATAACGATGCCTTCCCCGGCTCGCACCGGCTGGCTGTCGGCCCACTGGGTTACAACGGCTCAAAGCAGCGATGCAGCTGATAGCCAGGGCTGACGTTGTGCTGGCGCTGGGCACGCGCCTTAATCCGTTTTCGACCTTGCCAGGCTACGGCATCGACTACTGGCCGCAGAACGCCAAACTAATTCAGGTCGACATCAATGCCGACCGTATTGGCCTGACCAAGAAAGTCGATGTGGCCATTCAGGGTGACGCGCGGCGAGTGGCGGAGCAGGTGTTGGAGCAACTCTCAGACTCGGCAGGCGATGCCAATCGCGCTACGCGCGCGGCGCTGATTGAAGCAACCAGGGGCCGCTGGGAAGAGGAGCTGGCCGGTATGGTGCATGAGAGCGACGACCCGGGCACTAGCTGGAACGAGCGCGCGCAAAAATGAGCCAACACGCATGGCGCCGCGACAGGCATGGCAGGCAATTAAAGCGGTGCTGCCGAAAGAAGCGATTATCTCCAGCGATATTGGCAATAATTGCGCGATTGGCAACGCCTACCCTTACTTTGAAGAAGGGCGAAAATACCTCGCGCCGGGCTTGTTTGGTCCCTGCGGCTACGGTTTCACTTCTATTCTGGGTGCGAAAATCGGCTGCCCGGAGGTACCGGTGGTAGGCTTTGCCGGTGACGGCGCCTTCGGCATATCGATGAATGAGATGACAGCGTGCGGCCGTAATGAATGGCCGGCGGTGACGATGGTGATTTTCCGTAACTATCAATGGGGCGCTGAGAAACGCAACTCCACGCTATGGTTCGACGACAACTTCGTCGGCACCGAACTCAACGTTGGCGTCGAATACGCCAAAATAGCTGAAGCCTGTGGTATGAAAGGCGTAAAAGTCGAGACCATGGATGCACTTGCAGAAGCGCTGGAAAAAGCCATCAAAGAACAAATGCACGACAACGTAACGACGTTTGTTGAAGTTGTACTAAACCAGGAACTGGGCGACCCCTTCCGTCGGGACGCGATGAGAACACCCGTGGTCGTCGCTGGCATCGATGCTAACGATATGCGGCCGCAACAATCTGGCGGCAGAATGTAGCGGCAATCATCGTTATCAGCGGGCGCGCAGCAAGCAAATTTTGCGCCCGGGCGTCGCTCAATTATAAGCGCGTGGCAGCGTAAAGCTGCTTATCGTGGCTGGCGCCGAACTGATTGCGCCGGTAGTGCTGGTGTTGTCACCGCTGAGACGGAGTGATGACTGTTACAGTGCATCACTCCGCAACCTCTCAGTCGGGAATAACATTATCTGCCTGCGGGCCTTTTTGCCCCTGGCTAACTTCCATCGTCACTCGCTGCCCCTCTGCTAATGACTTAAAGCCGTCAGCCTGAATTGCGCTATGGTGCACAAACACATCTTTGCCTGTCTCTTGCTGAATGAAGCCAAAGCCCTTGCTGTCGTTGAACCACTTAACGGTTCCTGAAACTCTTTCACCTGACATGTTACCCTCTTCGAAAAAACTGCGTTACGTGTATTGATAGTTATGCTGCCGTACAGCTTACTCGGCAAAGATTCCAGCGCATGATCATTAGCAAACCATATTCACCCTCCTGCTATTTTTGTTCATCATCGTAGATTTCTCGCTCGGCATTATCTGCCGGCGTACCGTTTGGCCAGGCTGCAATCGGGAAAGGACACTGTTCGCTGTTAAAGGTAAGAAAGCGCATGATTTGATAGACGTAGGTACTCAGACTTTGACCAAATACCAGCAGTCGTTCATTGCTGCGGCCGGTGATCAGTACCGCGAAGAACTGGAATATAACCACCGCATAAATCACGAACTCGGTTACGCCATAGATGATGAAAAACAGAATCATGTAGAGCAAACGTTGCCAAATGCTCGGGCCGGAAGTTGTGGCTTGCGGGTCGGTAGCCATTGTAGATTCTCACCGTCGTCAGTCTAGGTTAAAAAAAAGCTGCCGCATAGTTGCAGATATACGTATAAACATGGGGGATAATACTTACAGGCCGGCGCCAGGTGAACCTGATTTTTCGTCGTAAAGGCTGGTTTCAGTACTTTAACATTCCGCTGACTGACTGTCTTGCGCAGTATGCTGCATACTTCTCCATAGCACAATTAGCACTTTACTAAACGAATAGAGCGACCTGGAGCGGGTGAAAATTTTTGGGACACGCCGTGACAAACCGGCAGGAGAGCCGGTTTGCACAGCCGCAGGCTGCCCGCAGGGCGAGCCACACGGACGTGGCGAGTGCATCCATCCTTGAGGCGCTATTGCTGGCATCCATGCCAGGGATGGCACCGACAAGTCTCACTCTATTCAGGCCGTAGCAGCTGCGAAGATAGATTTGCCCAAGCAGTGCTTGGAATATCAATTTGAAGCGCATAATATCGCGCCCTCAGGAAGGAGTACTAAGCCATGTCAACCCAAAACGCGATCAAAAAAACAACTATCAGCACCTTACAGAAGATGAAAGCCGATTCGGAGCGGTTCGCCAGCCTGACGGCATACGGCTACTGCGAAGCCGTTGCCGCCAGCGAAGCCGGCGTAGACGTTATTCTTGTGGGGGACTCTCTGGGCATGGTGGTGCAGGGGCACGACAGCAGTCTGCCGGTGACGGTGGAAGATATTGCCTACCACGTGCGTTGCGTGCGGCGCGGTAACCGCGGCGCGATGATTATGGCCGACATGCCGTTTATGAGCTATTTCTCCGAGACCACTACGCTTGAAAACGCGGCGATATTAATGCGCGACGGCGCACATATGGTCAAACTGGAAGGTGCGGGCTGGCTGTACGAGACGACACGTTTGCTGGCACGGCACGGCATTCCGGTATGTGCCCACATGGGCCTGACTCCGCAGTCGATCAATCATCTGGGTGCGTATCGCGTGCAGGGGCGTGATCCCGAGCAGGCGGATAAAATCGTCGAGGAAGCGCTGCAACTGCAGCAAGCCGGCGCCAGCGTTTTGTTACTTGAGTGCGTACCGGCCTCGCTAGGCAAGAAAGTCACCGAAATACTCGATATTCCGGTAATTGGCATAGGCGCGGGAGCGGATACGGACGGCCAGATTCTCGTGTGGCACGACTTGCTGGGTTTGTACCCCGGCAGGCCAGCCAAGTTTGTGAAAAACTTTCTCGAAGGCGGTGACGGCGGCATTCAGGGCGCCATTGCCGACTACGTCAAGGCGGTAAAAGACGCTACTTTTCCAGCGCCGGAGCACTGTTATAATTAACGTGGTGTAACCAATAACCTGCTAGCGCGGCGCGTTCGCCAGATCTTCACGAACAGTTTTCGCCGCTAAAAGAAATAGCATCCCGCACAAAATACCGATGCCGGGCAGCGTGTACAACATGGCATAACGCAAAGACTCAGCTGCATGGCTTGCTGCCAAGGCATCGCTTAATACGCCGATGACTAGCGGACCCAGGCCCAGACCAATCAAATTAAGGATGAAAAACAACACTGCCGATGCAGTCGCACGCATGCGTAAACCAACCAGACCGTGTGTCATCGCCAGACACGGGCCGATGAAACCGACGAGTAGAAAACCCGGCAGTAATTGCAGCAGCAACGCAGCAAGTGTGTTGTCGGTGAGCAACAGCAGCACCAGAAAAGGCACAACCAGAAACGCCGCCGTTGCAGGCAACCACAGATACCAGCGCTGATCGCGCTTGCCGAGTTTATCCGCGAGATAGCCCTGACTAAACGTTCCCAGAGCCCCAAACACCCCCGAGCCAAGCGCCAGCCACATCCCCAGTTCGCCGGTACCCATGCCGTGTATGCGTATAAAGAATGGCGCTAG
>JBBKXJ010000171.1:0-14739 GCA_037969395.1 Pseudomonadales bacterium | reverse complement strand
AGAGAAAATGCTGTGTTATTGTCTGTAGCGTCGACTGCCATAGTTTTACCTCAGTGAACGTATCGCAGTCTCCTGGGAAACGTGAACGCAGCCGAATATTATAAGCTTGAACAGCCAATTGATGGTTGGAAAAAGGACTACGGCTGGAAATATAGTTATAGGGGGCTCACCCACGTGCCTCCGTCATGCAAGGTAGCGGAGCGGCATAATCATGAGCGGTAGTCCGGCAGCATCAGGCGTTGAACTGGCAATTTCTCGTCGACGTATCCTTGCTCTGTTGTTAGGTCCGGCTTTGATGTTGTCGTTGCTGGCCTTACCGGCCCCTGACTTGCTTGAGCCAGCAGCGTGGCGACTGGTTGCGCTGGCAAGCTGGATGGTTGTTTGGTGGATGACCGAGGCGGCGCCGGTCGCCGTCACCGCGTTGCTGCCTATTCCAATGATGCCACTGCTGGATATTGCGCCACAGGAAGTCGTGGCGGCTCACTATGGCAACCCGCTCATTTTTCTTTTTCTGGGTGGTTTTCTGATTGCGGCTGCGATGCAGCGCTGGGGTCTTCATCGTAGAATTGCACTATCCATCGTCAAATTTGTCGGTACCAGTGCAACCGGCATTATTGCCGGCTTTATGCTGGCCACCGCCTTTTTATCCATGTGGATATCAAATACTGCCACCACGGTAATGATGTACGCGGTGGGTATTTCGATTATCGAGTTTGTCAGTGATCGTATCGATGATGCGGAACAAACCAGAACTTTTGGCGTAGCGCTGATGCTGGGAATAGCCTATAGCGCATCGATTGGCGGTGTAGGCACCTTGATTGGTACTCCTCCCAACACGCTGTTGGCCAGTTTTTTGAGCGATAGCTATGACATAACCATCGATTTCGGCACGTGGATGTTGCTGGGTATCCCGCTGGTTATTGTCATGCTACCGATTACCTGGTTGCTGCTGTGTAAAGTAATTTTTCCGGTCGGGAATATAAAGCTGGTTGGGGCAGCGGCATTGATTGAGCGAGAAATTGACGAGCTGGGGGCCATGTCAACGGGGGAAAAAATCGTGCTGGTAGTATTTGCAAGTACGGCTATTCTCTGGGTGACTCGCCAATGGCTAGTGAATCTTACCGGCTTACCTGTTACTGATACCACTATCGCGTTGTTGGCCGCTACGCTGTTGTTTGTGTTACCTGCATCCATTGAAAAAGGA
The DNA here is from genome assembly GCA_037969395.1 of Pseudomonadales bacterium. Taxonomy (GTDB): domain Bacteria; phylum Pseudomonadota; class Gammaproteobacteria; order Pseudomonadales; family JAUIET01; genus JBBKXJ01. The sequence continues at coordinate 13,535 of JBBKXJ010000171.1, read as the reverse complement.
CAGTTTACCGTTGAATGGGATGCATCCAAAAATGTGCCCTGGGGGGTGTTGCTTCTGTTTGGTGGCGGGTTGGCTCTGGCTGGCGCCTTCAAAGAGACCGGGCTGGCGGATGCGATCGGTCATCTTGTGGCGGAATTGCCGGTTGTTGATCTGAGTGTTCTTGTTTTAGTGACGGCTGCTGTGATTATATTACTAACAGAAATCACATCGAACACGGCAACAACAGCAACCTTTTTACCCATATTAGGGGCCGTGGCTGTGGGGGTAGGTGCCAGCCCCATGTCGCTTACTATTCCTGCCGCGCTGGCGGCATCGATGGCTTTTATGATGCCTGTGGCAACACCGCCAAACGCTATTGTGTTCTCGTACGAGGGGCTGCACATAGCAGACATGATGAAAGCGGGGTTATGGCTGAATTTAGTAACGATAGGCCTGGTATATGTTGCGATGCTGGTATTGGCGCCGTTAGTTTTTGATCTCAGGATTTAGTTTCGGTTTGATACAGCGGAACCACACCCTCTATGTTGACACGCTTGCGGTCGGCTTCGACCTCGGTCAGCGGTTGCACGGCCTGCATGCTGTTCAGGCAACGCACTGTAAGTTGCTGGTATTCGGCCGTGCCTTTCGATTTCCAGGCGATTTCAGCATCCGACATTTCGCGAATAATTTTAGCGGGGCTGCCGGCGATCAAGGTGCGCGGCGGGCATTGGTACTTTGCTTTAACAAAAGTCATAGCAGCCACGAACGCGTTCTCTCCAATGTCGGCGCCATCCATCACCACCGAGTTCATTCCGACCAACGCATTTTTGCCAATCCGGCAACCGTGCAACACTGCGCCGTGGCCAATGTGACCATCCTGTTCAACGATTGTATCGGTCCCGGGGAAGCCGTGCAGTACGCAGGTATCCTGCACATTAGCGCCTTGTTCCAAAATCAGTCGGCCGAAGTCGCCGCGCAAGGATGCGTTGGGACCCACATAACAATCCGGACCGACAATGACGTCGCCGATGAGTGTTGCACTGGGATGTACAAAAGCGCTCGGGTGAACAACGGGGGTGATGCCGTCAATGCTGTATATATTCATGTGCTGACTCTTTGGTACTTAGGGCTCGCGCCAAAATAACTTCACATTTTGGCCGCCGACCCATCCCGCATGGCTTCGTTGCGAAAACTCGAAATATACTTATATTCCAGCGTTTCCGCGTCTTGCCATGCGAGCGCCTCGACACCCAAAACTGCGAACTTATTTTGGCGCGAGCCCTTAAGGAGAATGATACCTGGTTAAGCGCATCGTCCAGCCCGAACGGAGTGATAATTTTTTGTATGAGCCGTAAATCTGCCCTGCAGGCTTTATGCCTGGCATCCCTACCTCTGGTCTCATTACGTCCTGAACTATACTCTCGGGCCGCGTCGGCACGCAAGCTTATGATACCAAACAAGCAGAAAAATGTAGAGTGCCGTATCTTTATAGGCTATCATTTCGAGCGCACAAATCGGACAGCGCACTCCAGGACTGCTAATGGGAAGGCCCTGAATTACCCGGCCCGTCTAAAGGCAACCGGCTGTTTGGTGCGGTTAAAATAACTTTGGACCTGACGAAGAGGGGATCAAACGATGAGTTACGACACGATTGAGTTTGAAATTGATAATGGCGTTGCGCGACTAACGCTGAATCGACCCGACAGCCTGAACAGCTTCAATACGCAAATGCACGAGGAAGTGCGCGCCGCGCTGCAGGAAGTCAAAAGCGACCGTGCCGTACGCTGCTTGCTGCTGACAGCTAATGGCCGAGGCTTTTGTGCGGGTCAGGACCTGGGCGACCGCTCGGTGGCTGCGGGAGATAAAGCGCCCGATCTTGGTGAATCGGTAGAAAAAAACTATAACCCTTTAATACGCACCCTCACCACGCTTGAGATGCCGGTTATTTGCGCAGTCAACGGTGTCGCTGCCGGTGCCGGCGCCAGCATTGCATTGGCGTGCGATATCGTGCTGGCGGCACGCTCGGCCAGCTTTGTGCAGGTTTTTTGTAAAATCGGCGTGGTACCTGACTCCGGCGGTACGTGGAACCTGCCGCGAGCCGTCGGTTTGCCACGTGCCAGGGGTCTGGCGCTATTGGGGGATAAGCTAAGCGCCGAGCAGGCGGAAACGTGGGGCATGATCTGGAAATGTGTTGATGATGAACAACTCCAGGACGAAGCCTTAAGTATGGCACGGCACTTTGCTGTCCAACCTACCCGTGGATTGGCACTTATCAAGCAGGCGCTGTTGGCGTCAACGGCCAACACGTTGGAAGATCAGCTAGAGCTGGAGAAAGATTCCATGCGCGCCGCCGGGCGCACGGCGGACTACCGGGAGGGCGTCGCGGCTTTTATGGAGAAGCGCGCACCGCAGTTCAAAGGAGAGTGAGATGACGGCGTTGACGGCGGGGCAGGTTATAGCGGTGGTTGATGTCGGCACGGTGGACGTAGGTAATGTGCAGATGGCGGCATGAATTATACCCGTGAACCACTGGCGTGGGCTGATCAGCCTGGTCTTGCTCGAGTGGAATGAGTGCTCAAAAATCTATTGGCTGTTTGTGGTGAGGATCGCTATCGCGTTGCTCCATTGTTACAGCGTAAAGTCTGGACGCGAGGTAAATTCATTGAACAAGCTTAACCCACAACAACTGGCACAGGCGGCGGCCGAGGCGATGTTCGCCAGAGATTCGGCGTCGCAGGGCATGGGAATGACGCTGGTTGAGGTTGCGCCCGGTAGTGCGCAAATGAAAATGCAAGTGCGTAAAAATATGGCTAACGGCCACGGTATCTGTCACGGGGGATATATCTTTTCGCTGGCGGATTCTACTTTCGCCTTCGCTTGCAACTCGTACAATTTCAGCACAGTATCGGCTGGCGCGAGAATCGAGCATTTGCAACCGGCTAAGCTGGGCGATGAATTACTGGCGCGAGCCGCCGAGGTGGCGCAGTCCGGCCGAAGTGGTATTTACGATGTCACGGTAACTGATCAGCACGACACCATTATTGCCTTGTTCCGCGGCAATTCCCGGCGGATTAGCGGCCATGTAGTAGCTGAACTTGCTGAATAACCAATGGTTATGTTCGGCTCTCGCACTAACAGTGGCATGGGTGGCGCCTGCTGTGGGTATTTTACTGGTTTGCAAACAAGGTGATTCAAACCTATGACTCGTTTGAAACAGCTTGATGATCATCTCAACGTCTTTGCCCAACGCCGACCCATTCGTTCGGGTTCGCTGATCGTCACCCTGTTCGGAGATTCGATCGCCAAGCATGGCGGCACGGTGTGGTTGGGGAGTGTGATCAGGGCGCTTGAACCGTTTGGCCTCAACGAGCGATTGGTCCGCACGGCGGTGCACCGGCTGGTGAAGGAAAACTGGTTGACCGCAGAGCAGGTTGGCCGTCGCAGCTTTTATCGGTTCACCGATTTTGGCCGCCGCCGCTATCAGAAGTCGGCGCGCCGAATCTACTCCTGCAACCCCAAAGAGTGGGACGGTAACTGGACGCTGGTATTCTATGCCAGTGTCGCCGAGCAAAAACGCATCGAACTACAGCGAGAGCTGAAATGGATGGGTTACGGCCAGCTGGTCAGCGCGGTCATGGCCCACCCGACGGCCCAGCAACAGCCACTGCAGGAAACCCTGCAAGAATTAGGAATTACCGATCAGGTCATCGTGATGCGCGCCAACACGCTTGGCTTTACCTCGAACCAGGCGCTCAAGAAGCTGGTCCACTCAACCTGGGAACTCGACACCCTGGGCGAACTGTACCAACAGTTTCTGGACCGATACCGGCCGCTTTTAGTTGCAGTACGGCGTGCGAAAAATCTGGATCCCGAACAATGTTTTCAACTGCGAACACTGGTGATTCACGAGTATCGCCGCCTTTTTCTGATGGATGCGGATCTACCGGTTGATTTAATGCGCGAAGATTGGCTGGGTAACGCCGCACAGACGCTAACGGCTAACATCTACCGAGCGCTGCACGCAGATTCGGCACGTTACATCGCCCGGCATTTTGAGTCCGCCGACGGCCCCCTGCCAGCGGCCTCGGCGTCGTATTACAACCGGTTCGGCGGCTTACGCGACAGTTCCTGAAAGCTTCAGCGTGAGCGCTAGCGCGTATCGATCACGCGTTTGGCCTTGCCTTCGGAGCGAGGTATGGCCCCCGTGACATGCACACAAACGCTGCTTGATATGCCTATCATCGTTTTTATCCTGTGTTGCAGCGTCTGGGCGGCATTCTCTTTGTCCGACTCGGTTGCGCCCTCCTTCAGCTCTACGTTGACGGCCACCTGATCCATATTACCCTTTTTGCTTATCTCGATCTGGTAGTGAGGGGCCAGCCCGGAAACGCTGAGGATTTGTTCCTCGATCTGGGTAGGGAACACGTTGACGCCGCGTATGATCAGCATATCGTCGCTGCGGCCGGTAATTTTATGCATGCGCCGCATAGTCCTTGCCGTGCCTGGCAACAGACGCGTCAAATCCCGGGTGCGGTAGCGGATAACCGGCATCGCCTCCTTGGTCAGACTGGTAAAAACCAGCTCGCCCTCTTCGCCGTCGGCCAGTACTTCACCTGTTTCAGGGTCGATGATTTCCGGATAGAAGTGATCCTCCCAAATCGTTGGGCCGTCCTTGGTTTCTACACACTCCTGCGCGACCCCCGGCCCCATGACTTCGGAAAGGCCGTAGATATCGACCGCATCAATCTGCAAGCGTTGTTCCATTTCCGTGCGCATGGCTTCGGTCCAGGGTTCGGCGCCGAATATGCCGACCCTTAGCTTGAGTTTGGCGGGATCTACACCCTGGCGCTCCATCTCGTCGGCGATATTGAGCATGTATGAGGGCGTCACCATGATGATATCCGGGTCGAAGTCTTGCAGCAGTTGCACCTGTTTTTCCGTTTGGCCGCCGGACATGGGAATCACCGTGCAACCCAGGCGCTCCGCGCCATAGTGTGCGCCCAAACCGCCAGTAAACAAGCCATAGCCGTAGGCGACATGGATTTTGTCGCTGCGGCTACCGCCAGCTGCACGAATTGAGCGTGCCACCACATCGGCCCAGGTATCGATGTCTTTTTGCGTGTAGCCCACCACGGTGGGTTTGCCGGTGGTGCCGCTGGAGGCGTGAATGCGCACGATCTCATCCATGGGTGTGGCGAACAGGCCGAAGGGATAGTTATCGCGTAAATCGGTTTTCTCGGTAAACGGGAACCTTGCCAGATCGCTTAGCTCACGCAAATCATCGGGATGTACCCCTTTGTCGGTGAACTTCTGTTTGTAACACGGCACGTTATTGTAGGCGTGTTGCAGGCTTTGCTTCATCCGCTCCAGTTGTAGTGCCTGTAATTCGTCCACGCTGGCGCGTTCGATGGAGGTAAGGGGTTCAATGTTGGGCAGTTTTTTCATCGTTAAACCTCTTTTATTTTTCAAGCCGAATGACTTACGGGGTGTTCAACGCCTGTTGGCCTGAGCCACAGTGTCCTGCTGCGGGTGTTGCGCCTGCAAAAAAAGTATATCACCGTCGAAAATCATATAACACACAATATTGACATAAAAAATCATTATTGTATCATATCGAACCGGTTATATTGGCGCTCGAATTAAGAAACAAATTCATCCATTCTTATTTACCGCGAGGAAGCCTGGTTCATGTCTAATTCCATTCAGAGTTACGTCAACGGTCAGTGGTATGCAGGCCAGGCCGAAGGCGCTGAGGTTTGCAACGCGATTAACGGGGCCAGTGTTGGTCGGGTGAGCAGCGAGGGCATCGATTTTAAAGACATGCTTGCGTATGCAAGAGAGGTTGGCGGGCCAGAACTGCGTAAGCTCACGCTGCACGAACGCGCCAATCGCTTGAAAGCGCTCGGCACCTATCTGATTGAAAGAAAAGAGCGTTTGTACGAGGTCTCATCCTGGACCGGTGCGACCAGAGCAGACAGCTGGGTAGATATCGAGGGGGGTGCAGGCACGCTGTTTACCTATTCCGGTCTGGTACGGCGGGAACTCCCGAACGAAACTTACCTGGTGGAGGGCGCTCCCGAGCGTTTGTCGGCAGGGGGAAGTTTTGTCGGGCAGCATATTCTGGTGCCCAAAGAGGGCGTTGCCGTACACATCAATGCCTACAACTTTCCCTGTTGGGGCATGTTAGAAAAAATTGCGCCCAGCTTGGCCGCAGGCATTCCCGTCGTGATAAAACCCGCCAGCGTATCCTGTTTTCTTACCGAGGCCATGATGCGGGATATGATCGCATCCAACATTTTTCCTGAAGGCAGCATCCAGCTGGTATGCGGCAGCCTGGGCGATACGTTCGACCACCTTACCGAACAAGACGTCGTCACCTTTACCGGCTCCGCCACCACTGGCCGCAAACTGCGCACCCATCCGAACATCGTTGCCAATTCCATTCCTTTTACCATGGAAGCGGATTCTCTCAATTGCTCTATTTTAGGCGCGAGCGCCGGTCCCGACACGCCCGAGTTCGATTTGTTTGTCAGGGAAGTCGCTAAAGAAATGACAATCAAGGCCGGCCAGAAATGTACCGCAATTCGGCGCGCCATCGTGCCCGGTAACTATCTGGATGCAGTGACCGAGGCGCTCAGCGCCCGTCTCGACAAGATTACACTGGGCGATCCGGCGGTTGAAGGTGTGCGCATGGGCGCCCTGGTGGGCAAGGACCAGGCCGCTGATGTGTGGGAGAACGTTGGTCAGCTGCAGGAGAGCTGCAAGCTTGTACACGGCGGCAGCCGGGATTTTGAAGTGGTCGGCGCGGACATTGAGAGCGGCGCCTTTTTCCCCAAAACGCTGCTTGTGTGTGACAACCCCCTGACCGCCACCACCCCCCATGAGGTCGAGGCATTTGGTCCGGTCAGCACACTGATGCCTTACGACAGCACCGAACAGGCGATCGAAATTGCCAAACTGGGCAAAGGCAGCCTGGTCGGTTCGATTGTGACCGCCGACGACCGGGAAGCCAAACAGCTTATTCTCGGCACGGCGGCCTATCACGGCCGCATGCTGGTGCTTAACACCGACTGCGCCAAAGAATCTACCGGCCACGGTTCGCCGCTGCCGCAATTGGTACACGGCGGTCCGGGACGGGCCGGCGGCGGCGAAGAGCTGGGTGGACTGCGCGCTGTAAAACACTATATGCAACGCACCGCGATCCAGGGCTCCCCTACGACATTAATGCATGTGACCAATCAATACGTGCCCGGCGCCGCGCAGAAAAGGGATGTAGTCCACCCATTCCGAAAATATTTCGAGGAATTGGAGATTGGTGAAACGCTGATCACCCACCGGCGCACGCTCAGCGAGGCCGACGTCGTCAATTTTGCCTGCCTCAGTGGCGACCATTTTTATGCGCATCTGGATGAAACCGCGGCCAAGGATTCCTTCTTTGGCAAACGGGTGGCGCACGGTTATCTGATTATATCTGCTGCCGCAGGCATGTTCGTCGACCCCGCACCTGGCCCGGTGATTGCCAACTACGGCATGGAAAGCCTGCGTTTTATCGAGCCGGTAGGCTTTGGCGACACCATTCAGGTGCGTCTCACAGTCAAGCAGAAGATTAGAAAAGACAAACGCGACCCGGAAGAGAAACCCAATGGCGTAGTGGTCTGGGATGTTGAAGTCACCAACCAGCACGACGATCCCGTTGCGCTGTATAACATTCTTACACTGGTTGAGCGTAAGAATGACGACTAATGCACACGCGGCAGCGGCGCGATCGATGTTCGCCGGCAGTAATTCATCGGCACAGAATATATTGGAGAGCTTGACATGAAAGACGCCTATATTTGCGATGCAGTGCGCACTGCCTTCGGCCGCTACGGCGGCTCGCTGGCCAGCGTAAGGCCCGACGATTTAGGTGCAGTGCCGCTGCAAGCGCTTATGTCGCGTAACCCCAATGTCGACTGGAGCAGGGTGGACGATTTAATCTATGGCTGCGCCAACCAGGCCGGCGAGGATAATCGCAATGTCGCGCGTATGAGTGCGTTGCTGGCAGACTTGCCGGTAGACGTGCCGGCAACAACGCTAAACCGGCTGTGTGGATCGAGCATGGACGCCATTGGCAGTGCAGCTCGGGCGATCAAGTCGGGTGAAACCGAGTTGATGCTGGCCGGCGGCGTCGAGTCCATGTCGCGAGCGCCGTTTGTCATGCCCAAGGCAACCGCCGCTTTCAGTCGCAGTAATTCGATAGCAGACACTACCATAGGCTGGCGTTTCGTCAATCGCTTGATAAAGCAGCAATACGGCATCGACTCCATGCCGGAAACCGCAGAAAATGTGGCCGAGCAATTCAACATCAGTCGCGAGGACCAGGACGCGTTTGCCTATCGCAGTCAGCAGCGAACCAAAGCCGCGCAGGAGGCGGGACTATTTGCCGAAGAAATCGTGCCGGTGCACATACCGCAGCGCAACAAAGAAGCAATTGTATTCGATATAGATGAACACCCCAGACCAGACACCACGCTGGAGGCACTTGCTGCGCTGAAGACGCCTTTCCGAGAGGGCGGCACAGTAACGGCGGGCAATGCGTCGGGCGTTAACGATGGAGCTTGTGCATTATTGCTGGCCTCGGAACAGGCGGCAAAAGAGCATGGCCTGACGCCCCGAGCGCGTGTCGTCGCAATGGCCACCGCCGGGCTGGAGCCGCGAATTATGGGGTTTGGGCCCGCACCGGCGAGTAAGAAAGCCCTCGCCAAGGCTGGACTCAGCATCACCGATATGGACGTAATCGAGCTAAACGAAGCATTCGCCGCGCAAGGTCTTGCCGTGCTGCGCGATTTGCAAGTAGCCGACGATGCGCCGCACGTGAACGCACAGGGCGGGGCGATCTCGTTAGGCCATCCGCTGGGTGCAAGCGGCGCTCGGCTGGTGATTACGGCCATGCACCAATTGCAGCGCAACGGTGGCCGTTATGCGCTGTGCACCATGTGTATTGGCGTCGGTCAGGGCATCGCGCTGATTATCGAGCGAGTGTAACAGCCGCTAAATATGACACGGTATTATGCTTTTAAAGACAGATTACTGTATCATATAATCTTGCAAGCAGGGTGCGCCGTGCGCACGCAGGAATTTGCAGGCAAACAACAGCCAGTAGCGTGCGCGCGGCGCAGCCTGAGAGCTGAATCATGTAATAGTGCGACGGATCGACGTAGCGGAGAACAATGATTATGACCACTGAGCAAGAACAAAACTTCATGCGTAAAATCGGGGCCGAAGAAAAAATCGAGCCTAAAGACTGGATGCCGGATGCCTACCGCAAGAATTTGATACGGCAGATATCTCAACATGCCCATTCAGAGATTATAGGCATGCAGCCCGAGGGCAACTGGCTAACTCGGGCGCCTTCGTTGCGCCGCAAGGCGGTATTGCTATCCAAAGTGCAGGACGAGGCCGGACACGGTTTGTACCTGTACAGCTCCACCGAGACGCTGGGTATCTCGCGCTCGGAGTTGATCGAGGCACTGCAAACGGGAACCGCCAAGTACGCCTCTATCTTCAACTATCCTACCCAAACCTGGGGCGATGTCGGCGCGGTCGGCTGGTTGGTCGATGGTGCCGCTATTTGTAATCAGGTGTCTCTGCAAAGAACTTCTTATGGGCCGTATGCGCGCGGTATGGTTCGCATTTGCAAGGAAGAGAGTTTTCATCAGCGTCAGGGCTACGAAATCATGATCGCGCTGGCCCAGGGTAGCGAGGAACAGAAGCGCATGGCGCAGGATTCGCTCAACCGTTTCTACTGGCCCTCGTTGATGATGTTCGGACCGCACGACTCTGAATCCGCGCATTCCGCTAAATCGATGGAATGGAAAATCAAACGCGAGACCAATGATGACCTGCGCCAGAAATTTATTGACCAAACGGTGCCGCAGATCGAGTTTCTGGGTTTGCAGCATCCGGACAAGGAAATCAAATGGAATGACGAGCGCGGTCATTACGATAGTGGCGAGATCGACTGGGAAGAATTTTACAGTGTGATCAACGGCAACGGCCACTGTAATCGCCAGCGTATCGAGCACCACGTCAAGGCGCATGAAGAAGGCGCCTGGGTACGCGATGCGATCACCGCTTACAACGGGAAAAAGACGGCCAGAAATGCGCAGCAAGCGGCATAAACTAGTGGAGTAACGGCTATGACACCGGACGATCTGGAATTATTTGAAGTTTTTATCCGCTCAAAACGAGGCCTTGATCACAAGCATGTGGGCAGTCTGCATGCGGAAGATCATGAGCGAGCTCTGGAATACGCGCGTGATTGCTACACTCGGCGCAGCGAAGGGGTAAGTATCTGGGTAGTGAAGTCGCGCGATATTATTGCGTCTCAAGAGGATGATGCCGAGAGTTTTTACGATCCTTCGGATGATAAGCCCTACCGTCATGCAACCTATTACCAGTTGCCTGATCCCGTTAACAATATGTAAAGGGTGCAGGAGAGTTGAAGATGAATGATACCGATTTAAAACCGGCGACACTCGAGTATGCGCTGCGTCTCGGCGACGACTCGCTAGTGCTGGGCCACAGGATCTCTGAGTGGGTTAGTCACGGTCCTTTTCTGGAGGAGGATATTGCCTACGCCAATGTGTCGCTGGACTATATCGGCCGCGCCCGTATGTTCTACAACTATGCTGCGGAACTCGCCAATGACGGCAGAACTGAAGACGACTTCGCCTATTTGCGCGATGCCCGCGAGTTCAGAAATCTGTTGCTGCATGAATTGCCGCGCGGCGATTTTGCCTATTCCCAGGTACGCCAATTGTTTGTCGACGTATTCAATACGGGCTTCCTCGCCGAGCTGATCCATTCCAAAGACGAAACGCTGGCCGCCATTGCCGCGAAGGCAATCAAGGAAACCCGCTATCATCTGCGCCGCAGCCATGAATGGGTGCTGCGGCTGGGCGATGGTACCGAAGAGAGCCATCAGCGTACGCAAACCGCCGTCGACGCTCTGTGGGGTTACACCCCCGAATTGTTCGACATGGATGCGCTGGAACAGCGCCTGGCGGACGCAGGTATTGGCGTGGATACGGCGCAGTTAAAGGCGCAATGGGACGCTCAAATCAACGAGATACTGAGCAAGGCGACGCTGGAGATTCCGGCAGGGGACTGGGCAGTGCGCGGCGGACGCGTCGGTTTCCATTCGGAAAATCTGGGTCATCTGCTGACCGATATGCAGTCTGTCCACAGAGCCTATCCCGGTTGTCAGTGGTGATTTGCCGTGGACGCCATCCCACTGATTTCCTACGAACAATATGAACGCGAGCAGCAACGGGTACATTCCGCCTGCCATGAAATATGGGACCTGCTTGATCAAGTGAAAGACCCGGAGATTCCTGCGTTATCAATATGGGATCTTGGCGTACTGCGCGATATACAAGTACGTGAGGGCAGGATAGTTGTCAGCATCACGCCCACCTATTCGGGTTGCCCCGCTATGGACGTCATTCGCAGCGATATAACCGATGCTTTGACTGCCGCAGACTATACGGATCACGAGGTCAGGACCCAACTGGCGCCGGCCTGGACAACTGACTGGATGTCGGCAGAGGGCAGGAAAAACCTGCGCAATTACGGCGTCGCACCACCGCAGAACGGAGCGGAAAATGCAGTGCCCGAGCGGCGAGTGGCGTGTCCTCAGTGTGGCTCTGAAAACACGCAGCGGGTCAGCGAATTTGGTTCTACCGCCTGTAAGGCGCTGTTTCAATGCGGCGACTGCCGCGAGCCCTTCGATTATTTTAAAAGAATATAGGTGCAACGATGTCTGATCTAAACTTCTATAGTCTGAGGATTGCCGCTGTACAGCCCGAAACCGATACAGCGGTATGTGTCACGTTGGCGGTGCCAGACGAGCTGCAAGACAAATTCAAGTTTACCCAGGGTCAGTTTCTCACCGTTAAGGCCGAGATCGATGGCGAGGATGTACGTCGTTCCTATTCGATCTGTTCCGGCGTTAATGACGGCCACATGCGCGTAGGTATCAAGCGGGTCAAGGATGGCGTGTTCTCCAATTATGCGAACGATAATTTCAAAGTGGGTGACACGCTGGAAGTGATGCCGCCGCAAGGCAGTTTCTTTACTCAGGTAGACTCTGGTAATACAAAGAATTACATGTGTTTAGCAATAGGTAGCGGCATCACCCCCATACTGTCGATCATCAAGACTATTCTGAGCACTGAGCCCAACAGCCGGGTAACGCTACTGTTCGGTAACCGCCGTTCCAATTCGGTGATGTTTAAAGACGAGTTGAGCTTCGTCAAAAATCGCTATCTGGATCGGTTTCAGTGGATCAACATCATGAACTATGAAGACCAGGGTGCGGATCTGTTGAATGGCATCATCGACAACAAAAAGGGTTATGCCCTTGCCAAGGCGGGTTTGATCGACATCAAAAATACCGATGACGCTTTTATATGTGGTCCCGAAGCTATGATGTCAGAGGTCTCACGCGGCTTCAGAATCGAAGGTCTGACCGATGCGCAGATTCACTATGAATTGTTCGCCAATTCTGCAGAGGATTCACAAAAGATACTGCAAAAAGCGCAGCAGCGCATCGAAGAGTTTGGCGAAGAGAAGACCAGTAAGGTGACGGTAGTAGCGGATGGCCGCTCCATTATGTTCGACCTGGCTACCGTGGGCGAAAATATTCTCGACGCGGGTATGCACAACGGCATGGAGCTACCGTTTTCCTGCAAGGCAGGCGTCTGCTCCACCTGTAAATGCAAATTGATAAAAGGTGAAGTCGATATGGACATTACCCATGGTCTTGAGCCATACGAGATAGAGCAGGGCTTTATTTTATCCTGTCAGGCGCACCCATTAAGCGATGAGGTGGTTGTCGACTTTGATCAACGTTAAGGTATCTTTGCGTTACTGACTGTTGCCAGGTCGGCGATATCTTTGCCATCTACTTTCCAAACACCCAAAGGGTTATCTGCTGTGATCAGCACTTGCCTTGTTTCGATCCAACCGTGATTGACTACTGGCCTGTTCGCAACGTCTACAAGCTGATTGTCGACCGCATGGGCAGGTTTCGAATCTGGCCACACGCTGCGAGGCTTCCAAAAATTGGAATTCTGCCAGCGTGTTTGCTGGCGATAGAAATCACGGCCAATGCGGGCAAACCGTATAAACTGATTGACGTTAACGTAAGGGTAAGTTACGCTTGCGGCGTAAACTCGGAACGGCAGGCCCAACATGACGAAGCAGTATTCAATACGCGATCTGGCAGAAGAGTTTGACGTGACCACCAGAACGCTACGGTTTTATGAGGAGAAAGGCCTGCTTAATCCTTCCCGCAAAGGGCAAAACAGAGTCTACAGTGCCGCCGATCGAACCCGGTTGAAACTGATATTAAGAGGTAAACGGCTGGGGCTTTCACTGGACGAAAGCAGCGATGTGATTGCTATGTACGACCCGGCAGGGGGTAATAAAAAGCAGGTGCAAACATTGATCGACAAGATTCGACAGAAGCGTTCCCAGCTGCAGCAACAGCAAAAAGATCTCGAGTTAATGTT
>JBBKXJ010000170.1:0-8191 GCA_037969395.1 Pseudomonadales bacterium | reverse complement strand
AATAGCGGAAGCGCGTGGTCGAGAATATCGGTTTTACCGACCCGTAGTTCAGACGCAGCCCAATGCTGTAACAGCTCTTGCCATTGGCCCCCTTCGTTGAGCTGCTGAGACTCTTGCTGCAGTAGCTCGGGCGGCAGGTCGCTCATGTGTATCTCTCTGCCGACTGCCATTACGGTAATCCAGCGGCAGGTGTTCTCCAGCTGGCGCACATTACCCTCCCATCGTAAGCCGCAAAGGTAGGACTCTGTTTCCGCCAGCAAGGTTTTCCTTTCCACCCTTAACTCTTCGGCGGCGCGCTGAAAAAAATGTTTCATCAGACGAGGGATATCTTCGCGCCGTTGACTGAGAGTGGGCAGGTGAACACGTATAACATTGAGGCGGTGAAACAAATCTTCGCGAAAACGGTGCTCGCTAACAAGCTCTTCCAGGTTTTGATGAGTGGCTGCAATAATGCGTACATCGACTTTTATCGGCGTGTGACCACCGACTCGGTAAAATTCTCCGTCGGCTAATACGCGCAACAGACGGGTTTGCGTATCGGCCGGCATATCGCCGATTTCATCAAGGAATAGGCTGCCGCCGTCGGCCTGCTCGAAGCGGCCGGTGCGCTGGTTGGTTGCGCCGGTGAACGCCCCTTTATCGTGGCCAAACAATTCAGACTCCATCAGGTCTTTGGGAATGGCCGCCATGTTCAGCGCGATAAAAGCCTTACCGGCACGCGGGCTGTGGTTGTGTAAAGCCTTTGCGACCAGCTCCTTGCCGGTCCCGGACTCGCCCTGGATCAGCACTGTCATATGCGATTTTGACAAACGTCCGATGGCGCGAAAAACCTCCTGCATTGCCGGCGCCACACCGATGATTTCGGTTTCTTCTGTACTCTCCTGAGTGTTACTGTGGCTGCGCTGCTCGTTGGCGAAGGCAATCGCGCGCTGAGTCATGGCGACGGCATCGTCAACATCGAAGGGTTTCGGCAGGTATTCGAACGCGCCGCCCTGATACGAGGCAACCGCGCTGTCCAGGTCTGAATGAGCGGTAGTAATGATCACCGGCAAATGCGGGTAGAGCTGATTAATTTCGCTTAGTAATTCCAGACCGTTAATGCCGGGCATTCTAATGTCGCTAATGATAGCGGCAGGTTGGTCCAGCTCGAGTTGGGCGATGATATTGTCACCGTCGGCAAAACTTGTAGTGCTGATATTGGCTTGGCTCAGGGCTTTTTCCAGCACCCAGCGAATCGAGCGATCGTCGTCTATGATCCATACCTGACTGCTGCTCATGCTCACTCCAACGGGATAAATAATGAAAACACGGTGTTGCCAGGCCGACTGGCACATTCAATCAGGCCGTGATGCTGATGCACAATCGAATGCGCTATCGACAGCCCCAGGCCGGTACCGTCAGCGTGGCCACTCACCATAGGGAAGAATATAGAGTCCAGCAGCTCGGCTGGCACGCCCGGGCCGTTATCGGCAATATCGACCCGCACTACCAGCCGGTGTTGACGTTTGTCGATAGTAAAGCCGCGCAGCACGCGGGTGGTTAGCGAGAGAGTCGCCGCCTGCCGGTCGTCAATAGTTTGCAACGCCTGCATGGCGTTGCGCACGATATTCAAGCTGGCCTGAATCAGCTGCTCGGCGTCGCCCAGCAGGTCGGGAATGCTGGGGTCATAGTCGCGCTGCACGGCGATATAGCGCGGGCTCTCTGCCACTACTAAAGCACAGACTCGCTCCAGCACTTCATGAATGTTGACCGCTCGGCGTGCTATGACTTTATGCGAGCCCAGCAATCGGTCGACCAGGCTGCGCAAGCGGTCGGCCTCGTCGATTATGACGTTGATATAGTCTTGCAGTTCGGGGTCAGGCAGCTGCTTCGCCAGCAATTGTGCCGCACCGCGCAGACCGCCCAGCGGATTTTTAATTTCGTGTGCCAAACCGCGAATTAAGGCGCGGCTGGTGTGGTGTGATGAATTATTGGTTTCCTCGCGGCTGATGCGCAGTAACCGGTCCAACGGCTGCAGCTCGATGATCAGCATCGGTTCGCTCGCTTGCGTAAACGGCGTCGCGGCGTAGTCTACGGTGATTTGTTGCCCCGCTGGCAGCGCCAGCAAGGCTTTGCGCCGGGTGTAAGCACTGCCGGCTTGTAGCGCATCGCGCAAGTCCTGGGTACATTCGGTATCACTGTTGAACAAGTGGTTGATAGGTTCGCCAAGCGCGCGCGCCTCGCTGGTTTGCAACAGCGCTTCAGCGGCAGAGTTGATGTAGCGTATCGCCAATTTGGCATCGAGCAGAATCACCGCAGTCGCCATATTGTCGAGCAGCAGCGAGTGCAGGCAGTCAGGGTTAACGCGGTGCGGGCGAATAGTATGGATCCCCTAAGCTGTTTGCGAATGCTGGGCTGGTATTTCAATTACCGTCGCTTTGCGAAACGCATTTCATGCAAGACGCTAACCCTGCGGCAACTAAGCCTTGCAATAAGCAAACCAGTTTTAAGTAGCTGTCAAATTCAGGAGGCAGAGAATAAAGTGTTTAAAGTTAACAGCATAGAGGGCCTTCACTGCTATGCGCCAAGCCTAATGGGTACAGGCAGTATGCACCAATATGGTGCGCAGCGCAGCAATGAGTTGGCGCTAGTAAGCGGGCTGCAGTACCGACGGCCTGAAGACGTGCACCTTAATGGTTTTTGAGCTTTTTATTTTTTTACCGGCGGCGTCGACAACGCTGACATTGAGCTTGTGAGTGCCGCGGTCCACATTGGTAAGCGCGAAGCTGCCGGTAGTGTTGGCCTCGCCGTAGGCCTTGCCATCCATATACAGTTGCAACGCGTGATTTTTCGCCAGTTCAGGTTTGCTGCTGGCGCTCACGGTAAAGTTGCCAGGCCCATGGGGAATGCCGCTGTCGTCGGCTGGCTCGACAACACGTACCGAGCGATAAGTGACCGTTTCTGTTTCTGTTGACGGCGACCCAGCTGCGTCTTTATCAGGCTCGGAGATTTTTACAGCGGGAATGGAGTTTGTGTCGCGCACGTCCACTGGTCTGGTGTTTTTGTCGGGCTGATCGGTATAGGTCACGTTGCCGTTAGCATCGGTTGATTTATAGACTTCTGCTTGCGCCAACAGGCTGCTGGCGAGTGCGATGAAGACAACTGCCGGTTTGAGTAACTGCATAATATAATCCTGGTTAACACGCTCGAACCGATATTGCGGCACTTATAAAGATTAGACGCTCAATGGCATCCTTGGCAACACTAAAAACGATTTAGGCGTATGGTAAGTTAGTGCTTACTATTGATTATAACTCTAAACGGAAGAGGTCGGCATAGGGCTCTCGGAATGTAACAGGATGGAGAGGCGCAGTACTCGTTTCGGTAAGGCAAAAAAAAGCCCGCCGAAGCGGGCTTTAGAACTGCCTGGAAACAGCCCTATAAACTGTAGTACATCGCGAACTCAACGGGGTGAGTCGTTGTGTTCAGCAATTCTACTTCTTCGAGTTTGAGTTTGATAAAGCCATCGATTGCATCGTCGGTAAACACGCCACCGGCAGTCAAAAAGGCGCGATCAGCGTCCAGCGCCGCCAATGCCTGCTCCAGACTAGATGCCACGGTGGGGAATTCCGCCGCTTCTTCGGGTGGCAGGTCATACAGATCTTTATCGGCCGGGTCGCCCGGGTGAATCTTGTTTTGAATGCCGTCCAGGCCAGCCATCATCATGGCAGAAAACGCCAGATAAGGGTTGCCGGTCGGGTCCGGGAAGCGCACTTCAATACGACGGCCCTTGGGATTGCTTTCGTAGGGTATACGAATCGACGCCGAGCGGTTGCTCGCTGAGTAAGCCAGCATTACCGGGGCTTCGAAGCCCGGCACCAAACGTTTGTACGAGTTGGTGGAGGAGTTGGTAAAAGCGTTGATGGCGCGTGCGTGTTTGATGATGCCGCCAATGTAGTACAGCGCAGTCTCTGACAGGCCGGCATAGCCGTCGCCGGTAAAGATATTCTCGCCACCTTTGCCGAGTGACATATGTACGTGCATACCGCTGCCGTTGTCGCCAACCAGCGGTTTCGGCATGAATGTCGCCGTTTTGCCGTAGGCGTGGGCCACATTTAACACGCAGTATTTCAGAATTTGTACTTCGTCTGCTTTGCGCACCAGGGTGCCGAAGCGGGTGCCGATCTCATTCTGGCAGGCGGTGCCGACTTCGTGGTGATGTACTTCAATGGTCAGGCCCATCTGCTCCATCGCTCCACACATCGCAGCGCGCAGGTCGTGAGCCGAGTCGACTGGAGGCACAGGAAAGTAGCCACCTTTAACGCCAGGGCGATGACCCGTGTTGCCATCGGGCAATGACAGGCCGGAAGACCACGCTGCCTCTTCGGAATTAATACTGTAGCTTGCGCCGGAAATATCGGCCGACCATTTAACATCGTCGAACACAAAAAACTCGGGCTCAGGCCCAAAGTAGGCGACATCGCCGATGCCGGTGGACTTCAAATACTCCTCGGCGCGGACCGCTATCGAACGTGGGTCGCGTTCGTAACCCTGCATGGTCGTGGGTTCGAGTACATCGCAGCGCAGGTTGACGGTAATTTCGTCGGTAAACGGGTCAAGTACGGCCGATGCGTCGTCTGGCATTAATACCATGTCGGAATTATTGATGCTTCTCCAACCGGCGATGGACGAACCGTCAAACATTTTGCCGCCTTCGAAGAAGTCTTCACTAATTTCGCTAGTAGGTATGGAGACGTGCTGCTCCTTACCTTTGGTGTCGGTGAAACGTAAGTCCACCCACTTTGCTTCGTTGTCTTTTATTAAATTAAGGGTGTGTTCTGACATGCTGCTCTCCAGTCGGTGGGGGTATAAAGTTGAAAAATTTCGTTGCGGATTATAAAGGCATTAGCTAGAACTTGCTGTTAAATCGTAATGGTTCGCCTGTTGGCGGTGTAGCGGCAGCGTTTGACAGTCAGTGAACGATGCATCCACCGTGATGTTTAGCCGCCGCTTGCGCCTGGTTAAGGCGAGTAAGCAAAATATATGCCGCTACCGATTGTGCGGTAAGCCATTGATGTTAGTAGAAACCGGGGCGGTAACTGCTTAAAACCCTACACTCTGCGCACTAATATAGAGCATGGCGCACCGTTATGATGCAGTGGTAGCCGGCGCGCTTTTCGTTAAGCGCTATTGAGCGGCAGTTCGGAACACATCTGCTGCGTTGGGAAGTTCGCCCGCGTTACATCCAGCCATGTTCGAGTATAATGCCGCGCCTTATTGTCGCCGTCGCGGCAATCGCAACTCCCCAGAGGATTACCTTGACCGACAAACTTCGCAATATTGCCATTATTGCCCACGTAGACCATGGCAAAACCACACTGGTTGACAAGCTGCTGGCCGAATCCGGCACGCTGGACCGCAAGTCTATCAATGCCGAGCGCGTTATGGACTCCAATGACCAGGAGCGAGAACGCGGCATCACCATTCTGGCAAAAAATACCGCCCTGCAATGGGGCGACTACCATATCAACATTGTCGATACACCGGGCCACGCCGATTTTGGCGGTGAGGTCGAGCGTGTGCTGTCGATGGTCGACAGCGTACTGCTGTTGGTCGACGCGGTTGAAGGCCCGATGCCGCAAACGCGGTTTGTGACCCAGAAAGCCTTCGAGTGCGGCCTGAACCCAATCGTGGTAATTAACAAAATTGACCGCGACGGCGCGCGTCCACACTGGGTGCTGGACCAGGTATTCGACTTGTTTGATCGTCTTGGCGCGACTGACGAACAGCTGGATTTTCCGGTGATATATACGTCGGCCATCCAGGGCATCTCGGGTCTGGAAGTCGAAGACATGCAGACTACGATGGACCCGCTGTTGGACCTGATTGTAGAAAAGGTGCGGCCACCGCAGGTCAATGATGAAGGTCCGCTGCAAATGCAGATCAGCGCGCTGGACTATAGTAGTTACGTCGGCGTAATTGGTTTGGGCCGCATCACACGCGGTAAAATGACGCGCAACATGCCGGTAGTGTTAGTCTCCTCCGACGGCAAACAGCGCAAGGAGCGCGTCCTCACGGTAATGAGTCACCACGGCCTGGAACGGATTGAAACCGAAACCGCCAGTGCTGGCGATATCGTCTGTATCACCGGCATAGACAAACTGCGCATCTCTGACACGGTGTGCGCGCCCGAGCAGCCCGAAGCGCTGCCGCCGCTGACGGTAGACGAACCCACGGTAAGTATGACGTTTCAGGTCAACGACTCGCCGTTCGCCGGGCTGGAGGGCAAGTACGTCACCAGTCGTAATATCCGCGAGCGGCTCGATACCGAACTGATTCACAACGTTGCGCTGCGGGTTGAACCAGGCGACACGGCCGATAAATTTATTGTTTCCGGTCGCGGTGAGCTGCACCTCAGTGTGCTGATCGAAACCATGCGGCGCGAGGGTTTTGAGTTGGGCGTGTCGCGTCCTGAAGTGATTCAGAAAGTGATTGACGGTAAGCTACAGGAACCCTTCGAGCAGCTGGTGGTGGATGTTGAAGCTCAGCATCAGGGCTCTATTATGGACGAACTGGGCCAGCGCCGCGCCGACCTGAAAAATATGGAGCCAGACGGCAAAGGCAGGGTGAAGCTGGAATTTATCATCCCCGCGCGCGGCCTAATCGGTTTTCGTTCGCAGTTTATGACAATGACCTCGGGCAGTGGCATATTGACCCACGTATTCGACCACTATGGCCCGCTGAAGGAAGGCCCGGTGGCAGAGCGCACTAACGGCGTGTTGGTGTCAATGGTGGGAGGCAAAGTGCTGGGCTATGCGTTATTTACATTGCAGGAACGCGGCCGTTTGTTTGTCGACCCCAATATCGAAGTGTACGAAGGCATGATCGTCGGACTGCACAGTCGAGAAAACGATCTGGTGGTTAACCCAACCAAGGCGAAGCAGCTCACCAACGTGCGCGCCTCCGGCACCGATGAAAACATCAATCTGTCGCCACCGGTGCGCCACACGCTGGAACAGGCGCTGGAATTCATTGAGAGTGATGAACTGGTCGAAGTCACTCCGATTAGTATTCGGCTGCGCAAAAAACTACTGAAAGAACACGAGCGTAAAAAAGCCGGCCGCAGCAAAGTTGCCTGACGCTGCGGGATGCCGGCGAGTGTGATTATTTACACTTACCCATCGGACTGCAGAATTACGGAACAATAGATAAGTACAGGCGATTAGCGTAGGGAATCAGGCGTTTTAGCGATGTATTTCCACGCTTCCGCCGGTACAAGGAACTTATTAAAATAATCCGACAAAAATTGACTGAGATGCCTGCGCTACCTATATTTATATAGCACGATTTAATAACTAACAATTTACTTGTGGTTTAACAAGCGGCAACAAATTTGGCGGTGGCAACGTCTAAAAAAAGCCAAACAGGAAGCGCCTTATGATTCAGAAAAAAGTCTGCATGCTCGGCGGTTATGCGGTGGGTAAAACGTCGTTGGTGCGGTGCTTTATTGATAATGTTTTCTCGCAGTCACCGCGTACTACGCTGGGCGTTAAAATAGATAATAAAGTGGTGTCGATCAACGACACTAATATTTCGCTGACGCTGTGGGACATTCACGAAGAAGACAGCTATGAACGAGTATCGCCGGTATATTTTCGTGGCATAGCGGGTTATCTGCTGCTGGTTGACCCTACCAGGCCGGCAACGTATGAGCATGCCGTCGCCATGCAAAAAGACGTAGAGCGAGTCGCCGGTGGCGTGCCTTTCGTATTGGTTAAGAACAAGGTCGACAATAAATCAGCCTGGCGTGTCGCCGCTAACGATATAGGTAAGCTGGAAAATGCTGCCGTCGCTGTTGTCGAAGTGAGTGCGATAACGGGCGAGGGCGTCAGCGAGGCTTTTGAGTTGCTGGCACAGGAATTCCTACCAAACTGCAAACGGCTTGCCTCTTGAATGCCTTGCCGTGGCGCATTCTGGCTCAACTTGAAATAGCCAGCCTGGAGCGACAGCCTGGCGGTGAGTTCAGCATGGCCGGCGAAGCGCCGGCCTGGCTGCAGGCAGTTGATTCAAGTTTTTCGCAAGACGGCTGGCGCCGCGCTGATTTGCACCCGGTGCTCAGCCACTTTATGGCCGAGGCCAATGAATTCTGGAGCAAAGGCGTCGCGCGCCGGCGGCGCACTATTGTATGGAAGGAAGAGGTAGCCAGTGGTGA
>JBBKXJ010000169.1:0-8341 GCA_037969395.1 Pseudomonadales bacterium | reverse complement strand
ACGCGGAAGCATTGCTGGTGCAGGCGTTAAGCGCTGACAATGTCGGAGATATTCGCGCCCTCGTCAACGCCGCCCTGCAAGATATGGGATTAGAGGAATTGGTCTATTAACTAAGGAACAGTCACGAAATAACTTGACGTTCTTGCTTGTCTTTTCGCCCGTCTTCTTCGTTGCGGTAACAGTGACATAGTTCGACTATGCGCCTGTTACCACGCCTCGAATTCGAACCACCCTTTTAGACGAAAAAAGCGGCGCAATAACGTTCAAGTTATTTCGTTCCCATTCCTTACTGGTTTATACGATAATCGAGCACATCATTTTCAAGTTTATACTGACCATGCAACGTGCCGTTGTAATCGCTACTTGTCATACGGCTGATAGAAAAAATAAGTTCGGAGACTGCTTCTACCGCGACGCCAATATCTTCCGCTTCGATATTCGCCCCGGCAAAATCTATGCGGCTTTCGCTGGCTACCAGCCCTTTTTTGCCTTTTAGCCGCACGTTAGTTGCCAGCACCACGGAAGCATCGATCACAGCCGCCGGCGCAATCACGCCGTTGTTCTCTGCCAGCGCAGTCAGTAGAATATTATTAGAATCGTCGTGTGCGTAGCCATTGGCACGTGCCCGGCGCCGTTAATCACGTTCAAACGGGCGTTGCTGAGCTGATCCTCCAGCAGCTTGCCGGTTCGCAGCGGCGCTATCTCATCGTTGCCGCCCCAGATGATGTTGGTTCTATGCGGCAACGAAAAGATAGCCGAAGAGAAATTTTCATTGATCAGCGCCAAGCCGGCATTCACGCATTTGCTGGTAGCACACTAGAATGGCAACTGCGTCACATCAACATTACCGCCGCTTACAATATTACCGACTCGTCTGCCGCGAAAGCGTTGCTTGTTTTTCAGTATAACGGCCAGGGTCACCGCAGCGGATGGTTCAACAACAATTTTCATGCGCTCCCAGATAAGGCGCATGGCGTTGACGATTTCGGTATCGCTAACGGTGTAAATATGTTGTACATGCTGTTTGATGATAGGAAAAGTTTTAGTGCCCAACGTTGCCAGCAAACCGTCGGCAATGGTGTTGGGTTGCTCCGCAGGCACAATTTTACCTGCAGTAAATGAGCGCCAGGCATCGTTGGCACCCTCCGGTTCAGCTGCGACAACGTCGATATGCGGAGCGAGATAATGGATGATTAACGCCGTGCCGCTAAGCAGACCACCGCCTCCCACCGGGGCGATGATGATGTCGAGGTCGGCAACATCTTCCAACAGTTCCTTCGCGGCGGTCGCCTGGCCCGCGATTACACGATAGTCGTTATAGGGGTGTACCATTGCCGCGCCGGTTTGCGTCACCACGCGCGACAATGTTTCTTCCCGCGCCTGCAGCGTTGCGGCGCACAGCGTCACGTCAGCCCCGTAACCTCGAACGGCGTCTAACTTTACCCGCGGTGCGTTTTCGGGCATAACGATGTAAGCCCTGATGCCGACCTGTTGCGCCGTGGCCGCCAGGGCCTGGGCATGATTCCCCGATGAATGTGTCGCCACACCATTGCCACGTTCGTCTGCAGACAAAGATAAAACGGCATTGGCGGCACCGCGCATTTTAAACGCACCGACGCGCTGCAGATTTTCGCACTTGAAAAAAAGTGAGGCGCCAGTTGCCGCATCAAGGCTACGCGATGTCATAACCGGCGTGCGGTGAATAATAGAGCTTATACGGGCATGCGCCTGTTCAATAGTTTGCCGGTCCGGAATGGTTGCTATCATTGTTTACTCAATATTCCATGGCCGCACCGGCTGTTGGTCACATCATTCGACAGCAGTTTGGCGATGCGCCCGCTCGCGCAATTGTGGCAGTAAATTGCTACCATTCGCAATGACGTCGTTCGGGATATCAACCAATAGGTGATCCGCAGCACAAATTTTTTAAACCAGATATAGAAGACCATATTCAAGGCTAAACAGATGTCAGCTCTGGAAGCGATTAAAACGCTACAAACGGCGCTAGACCGGGCCGTTATCGGCCAGCAGCAGACGCTGCAGCAGTTGCTGGTTGCGCTGCTATGCAACGGTAATCTGCTACTGGAAGGCTTTCCTGGCACGGCCAAGACACGCGCTGTCAAAGCCCTGGCCAATGTGCTGGAAGCCGAGTTGGGGCGTATTCAGTTCACCCCGGACCTGTTGCCAGCGGATGTGACCGGTACCGAGGTATACCACGTTGAAGGCAGTCATGAGAAGTTGGTCTTTCAACCCGGCCCGCTGTTCGCTAATCTGGTGCTGGCCGATGAAATTAACAGGGCACCGGCCAAGGTGCAGTCGGCCCTGCTGGAAGCCATGCAAGAGCGGCAAATCACGGTTGCCGGCAAAACCTACAAATTACCAGAACTATTTATGGTGCTTGCTACCCAGAACCCCATCGAGCAGGCTGGCACTTACCCTCTGCCGGAGGCGCAGATGGATCGTTTTCTGATGAAGATAAACGTCGATTACCCCGACGCTGACGCCGAGCTGGAAGTGATTCGGCTGGTACGGCGCGAAGAGAATCCTGGCGCCGATTCGCTGCCTGGCAGCGAACCTTTGCGGGTGCCGCAGGCGCAGATTTTTGCCGCTCGACGCGAGCTCAGCGAACTGCATGTCGCCGCCGACGTTGAGCGCTATATCGTCGCGCTGGTGATGGCGACACGTCAGCCTGAGCGCTATGCTGCCAGCGACCTAAAGCGCTGGATCAGCGTGGGTTCCAGTCCGCGCGCCAGCATTGCGCTGGACAAGACCAGCCGCGCCCATGCCTGGTTACAGGGCAAAGACTTTGTCGACCCAGACGACGTGCGACGCATGGCACACGCGGTGTTGCGCCATCGCTTGATCTTGAGTTACGAAGCCGTCGCCGAAGGCATCACTGCCGATCAGGTGGTCGACGAACTCATCACGCAAGTGGCGGTTGCTTGCTAGCGCGACTGCGGTAATTCGACAATGCTGTTTAAAAAGGCGAAGCAACAAACACCAGGCGAGTCGAAAGACGATCGAATCTACGCCGACTTGAAGCAACTAATCGCGTTGCAAAATAGAGGCAGCGGTGCCAGCTTTGTTCCCACCCAACCGCTGCACAGCGTGCGAGCAGGTTGGCATGCATCGCGCTGGCGCGGCCGCGGCCTTAATTTCGAAGAGCTGCGCCACTATCGCATCGGCGACGATATTCGCAGCATGGATTGGAAAGTCACCAATCGCACGCGTAAGCCGCATGTGCGTGTTTTCACCGAAGAGCGCGAGCGCTCGCTACTGCTGCTGGTAGATCAGCGCCAGAGTATGTTCTTCGGTAGTCAGCAAAAAATGAAATCTGTCGTGGCAACTGAAATCGCTGCGCTGATAGCCTGGCAAACACTGGCCGCCGGCGACTGTGTGGGGGCGCTGGTGTTTAACGACACTTATGTTAGCGAGACCAGGCCGCAGCACAGTCGCAGCGCGGTGATACGAATGCTGCAGCAGTGTGTCGATATGAATCATGCGCTGGCAGCGGGCAGGATAAGAAGCCCCGGGCAGGTGCCGGTAGCGAATCAACTCGACCATGTGCTGGGTATGGCTCAGCGTTTGTGCAGCCATGATTGTCATATCTTTTTGATCAGCGATTTGAGTGGCTGCAATGCGCTGACTGTCGATCGCATCAAAAGCCTGACGCAACATAACGATGTAATCACCAGCCTGGTTTACGACCCTTTGGAACAAGCGCTGCCCGCTGGTCACCGGCTGGTCGTTAGTGACGGTGAGCTGCAAATAGCGGTTGATGCGCGCCAGGCTAAGCTGGCACAGCGGTTTACCGATGGTTTCGACACCGCTGTTAAGACCCTGCAACAGGAACTCAAAAATTACGCCGTGCCTGTCGTGTGCTTCGATACCGTAGAGCCGGTTCAAAACCAGTTTAAAAAATTGACGGCAAGATTCGCCACAGCGGCGCGCTGATGAGCAAGTTATTCGGTGCCAACTTTGGCAACTACCTTATTCGTGGCATCGATCCCATTGAGCTTCCCGAGCCAGTGTTGTGGCTACCACAAACGCCGGGCTGGAAGATTCTTGCCGTCGTGGCTGTACTGCTCACAGCGTATGGCTGTTATCGCGCCGGCGGGCGCTGGTGGCGCAATAGATACAGGCGTAGTGCATTGCAACGCTTCAAAGAGATAGAGCTTGCCGCAGAAGGAGACAATTTGCGCGCGGTCACTGCTATGCCGCGGTTGCTCAAAGCCACTGCCTTGCATGCTTACCCGCGTGCCAATGTTGCCGCTCTTAGCGGCGAAGCCTGGCTGGAGTTTCTCGATGCGCATTACAGCGGCCCCTCATTCCGCAGCAGCATCGGTCGGAAGCTGTTGAACGTCGCTTATCGACAGCTGCCACAGTGGCAGCTGCCGCCCGAAGATGCAGTCATTCTGATCAGCATGTGCCGCTGCTGGTTACGGCAGCATAAAGCGCATGGCCGGCGAGCCGCGCATGCTTGAAATTATCCATCCGTGGTTATTGTTGTGTCTGCCCCTGCCTTTGTTAGTGCGTTGGCTGCTGCCGGTTTACAAAGAGAGCAAAGACGCTGTGCAGGTGCCGTTTTTCCAACGGCTGGTTGAACTCAGTGGCGAGACGCCGCATAAAGGTGCGGTGCTGCTACAGCGCATGTTTTTTCAAAAGCTGTTGCGCGCCGTTGTCTGGCTGTTGGTTGTTATCGCCCTGACAAAGCCGGTATGGCTTGGCGAGCCGGTAGAACAAATCAAGTCAGCGCGCGACCTAATGATCGCGGTAGATCTGTCGGGCTCAATGCAAACGCAGGATTTCACCACTGCCAGCGGCACGCAGGTGTCACGTTTGCAGGCTGTAAAAGCCATGTTGCACGAATTTGTCGCGCAGCGTGCGCATGATCGACTTGGCCTTATCGTGTTTGGTGATGCTGCTTATCTGCAGGCGCCGTTTACTGAGGATCATGCAGCCTGGACGACACTGCTGGAGGAAACTGAAATCGGCATGGCCGGGCAAAGTACGGTGTTTGGCGACGCAATCGGCCTGGCAATAAAGCTATTCGACGGTGCCGATACTGAAAACCGCGTATTGATCGTACTTACCGACGGTAACGATACCGGCAGCAAAGTGCCACCGGTGGAGGCAGCGAAAGTTGCCAAACAGAAGGGTATAACGATATACAGCATAGCCATCGGCGACCCGGCCACCGTCGGTGAAGAAGCGCTCGATGTAGACGTATTGCAGCGCGTCGCCGAGATTAGCGGCGGTGGCTATTACCAGGCGCTGGACCGCCAGCAGCTGCAGGCCGCGTATCATGCGATTAACCGGCTGGAGCCCGAGGAGTTTGCTACGTTAACGTTCCGCCCACGCTACAGTTTGCATCATTACCCTCTGGCTATTGTGTTGGCCGTGTACCTGTGTTTTTTCTCATTAATGAGCGGGCGTGCCTACCTTCGACGGCGGCGGGCGCAGCATGTTTGATTTAGCACAGCTAAGTTATTTTCACTTTATGCGTCCGTGGTGGTTGCTGGCGGCGCCACCGTTATTCATTGCGCTGCGATATCTTTCGCGGCTGCGTGATTCGATGCCCGAAGAGGCGCGTATTGTGGCACCGCATTTACTGGTGGCGATGCTGGTGCGCGGTGATCGCACGCATTGGTTTAACCCTATTGCAGTGAGCCACGTACTGCTACTGTTGGGCGTACTTATCGCTGCCGGTCCAACCTGGCAGCGGCAATCTTCACCGCTGGTGGAAGACGAGGCGATTCTGGTCATCGCGCTGGATCTGTCCCCCTCTATGAGCCAGCAGGACATTCAACCCAGCCGATTGGAGCGGGCCAAACAAAAAATTGAAGATCTACTGACATTGCGCGCCGGCGCGCGTACCGGTTTAATCGTCTATGCCGGCAGCGCGCACAGCGTGATTCCATTGACTAACGATGCCGACATTGTGCGTAATTTTCTAGCGGCCGTGACGCCGGAGATGATGCCGCGGCCTGGCAAGTTCCCGGAACAAGCCCTCGCGCTGGCCGACCGCATGCTCGGCAATGCAAGCGTGCCGGGCACCCTGTTGGTTATCGCCGATGGTAGCGGTCCGAATAGTAGCAGCGCTTTTCAGAAGTATTTTGCGGCTAAATCACATCAGCTCATTGTGTTAGGCGTAGGCAGCGACGCTGCTGCTGACGCGGCGGATGGCAGCTTTGTACCCCTGCAAGCCGATACATTAAAAGCGTTAGCCAAAGCGGGCGCAGGCTACTATCAGCAAATCACGCTGGACAAAGCCGACGTGCAGCGCATCAACCGCCGCGTCAACAGTCACCTGCTCGACGTAGACGATGACTTCCGACCGTGGTTGGACATGGGTTACTACCTGGTTTTCCCGTTTGCCATCGTATACTTACTGTGGTTTCGCAAGGGATGGACACTGCAATGGTGTTTGGCCGGCGCGCTGGTAACAAGCCTCAGTTTTACGCCAGCCGCTGACGCGGCGGGGTGGCGGTTTGTCGATTGGTGGCTAACTCCCGACCAGCAGGGCCGTTACTATTTTGATAAAGGCGACTACACGACTGCCGCGCAGCGCTTTCAGGATCCTGGCTGGAGGGGTACAGCGTTATACCTGAAAGAAAACTTTGCGGCGGCCGCGGACGCATTCGCGCAAATAGAAACCGCTCAGGGATTTTTTAATCTCGGCAACGCCTGGGCGCAGGGGCAAAACTACGTCTACGCTGTGCGGGCTTATGGCGAGGTTCTAAAGCTGGTTCCAAACCACGCCGGCGCCCGCAAAAACCGGCGTATCATCCAGACCATAATCGACGACATCAACCGCATGAGTGAAAGCCAGCCCGGTGAGCCGGGCGAGCAATCGAAGCCGCTGGGCGATGCGCCGCTGCGCGCCGAAGGCGATGAGCGCGAGACGTGGGACAAGCGCGAGGTCGAGCAGCTGTCGGCACAGCAGATTCTTACCGATCAGCGCATACAAGCGCTGTGGTTGCAGCAAATACAGCAAGACCCTGCTCGCTTTCTTAGTGTGAAGTTTCAAATGCAGCTGCAGCAGGGGGCGGAAAGTGGCGCTCGTTAGGTCGCGAAAATTTCTACTGGTGCTGGTCTTACTGGGTGAATTTAGCATTGACCTTTGTCCAGCAGCTGCCGCGCAACAGCGCCAGACGGTAGAACAATTACAGGCTGCCGGAAGGCTGCAAGTCAAATCCTGGCTCGAACCCGCGCAGGGGATAATCGTCAACCAGCAAATTAATCTTGCCATCGAGGTGGCGACTGACCGCTGGTTTACTGGCGGCACACGCATTGGCAGGCTGGAAGTTAATGATGCTGTTGTACTGCAGCGCGAACAGTTTGCAGTGAACTCAACCCGCCGGGAAGGGGGTGCGACCTGGTCGGTGCAGCAGTGGAGTATCAACGTTTATCCGCAGCGTCGCGGCGATTTCGATCTTGCCGCAGTGCCGCTGTCGGTTGCGGTTGCCGGCGACGACGGCAAACCCGTTCGCGGCGAGATTTACACCAGGCCTACCAGTTTTGTAGCCAGCGTGCCGGAGGACCTGGCTGCGCTGTCCTCCGCGAAGCAACCTGATGCAAGCTGGATAGCATCGCCTGCATTCATTGTCGAAGAAACCTTTTTGCAAAGCCATGCCAGGCAGCTGGAAAAGCTGCAGGTTGGTGATGCTGTGCAACGAACTATTGCGTTCAAGGCCGACAATGTTGCGGCCATGATGCTGCCGGCGGTTAAGGTACGCGAACAGCAGGGGCTTGCTATTTATCAAAAACCGCCACGCCTGGCAGATACCGTCAACAGAGGAATTGTGCAGGCGCAGCGCGTGGAGACCATTACCTATGCGCTCGAGAAATCCGGCGACTATGTGTTACCCGAGATGACCTATTATTGGTGGAATTTGTCGACACAGACGCTGCAAACCGTCACGCTCCCGGAGCAGAGAATTAGTACAATCAGTGCCGTGACCGCGGCCCCTGAGTCGCAGGCTCAGCAGCGTACAAAATACCAATGGGCGGTGCTGATTGGCAAAATTGGCTTACCCCTTCTGCTGTTGATCGTATTCTTGCTGGTCTGGCGGCAGCGCCGGCGCGCCGCCGGCGCAACACGGCGTGTGAACGCTGAGCGTGTGCTGCGTAAAAAACTGCTGCAAGCCGTCCGCCTGGGAGATGTGCAGCAAGCTATTGGTTATTTATATCAATGGCTGGACCACTATCAAAAAAATCGCTTTGATGGCAGCATACGTAGCATGCTGGAAGATATGCACGAGCAAGAGCTGATATTAATGTTTGAGCGACTGATGCAACGGCTGTATGCCAATAGTTCTGATTCGCCAGAAACGGAAAT
>JBBKXJ010000168.1:0-10082 GCA_037969395.1 Pseudomonadales bacterium | reverse complement strand
AATGACTTTAACGCTGTCATCGGCAGCGGCCAGGTTGTAAACACTGGCGGCAACTACAATACGACTGACCAGTACGCTTTCTCGAACGCTACTAACGTTATCACCAGCGTTCAGTAAGCCAGCCAGGGGCCTCGGCCCCACTAACGGCGAAAACAACGGAGGCCCTCGGGCCTCCGTTTTTTTATGGAGAAATCCTGCCTATTGCGGGAATCGCGCTAAAAGGGGTGGGCTTTAGTGCGCCACTGGCCGAAGGGCTAAGCCACTGAAAATAACACTTTTGGCTGATGCAAAAAGAAAGCATGAAAGTTGGCTATGCAAGAGTATCGATCCGCGAACAAAAAAGCACTATTGGGAGGACATGCTGCGCATTACCGGTTCGCTGCTGCATGGTAGGCAGTCCTTATGAAGGCGATATCGACTCCGCCAAGGGGATCTCAGGTAATGTGGCGACTGGGGATGTGCTGTATATGATCAACGGGCCAGGCATTGAAACAGGAGTAGATAACAATAAAGCCATTGCAGCGGGAACTACCACCACCCAGGCGCTGGGTCGCCGCTCCGGTGCCAAAGTTGCGTTCGCGGGCTATCGGCGATAGAGGTCAACGGTCGAACATTAGCGCCGCAACACTGAAAGCCAACGCCCTATATTGATCACATCAACAAGCGCGCCTGCGAAGTATGTTAACGCCGCCGCCTTCAGTACGACTCGTACGGCCGGAATGTCACGCTGGCGTACGTAATCTCCCTGTACCAAAATCGGCATAGCTTTGTTAAAACTTGCATCCAATTCCTCAGGCAATACGATGAGGTAAGCAAGCGCACCCAGCAACTGCAACACGATACTGATGATGATGATAGTTATCACCGCCACAGGCGCTTTAATGACGAAGCCTGCAACTGGCACTAAAGCCATCAGCAGAATGCCGGTCTTTTTAAGCATCGTCGCCGGCGGAATATATCTCATGCGCAGTCGCGAAATCTTCTCCTTGCGCTGAAACTGTATTGCGTGCCCCATCTCGTGTGCAGCTACGGCAACTGCGGTCAGGGATTTGCCATCGTAATTACTCGGGCTCAGGCGAACCACCTGTGCCACTGGATCGTAATGATCATTGTGCTCAGTGGTTTTTTCTACCCGAACAGGCTCTAACTCGAAACGCTGTATCAGATGCTCGGCGAGCTCGCCACCCGTACCCGGCATGTGTTTCAGCGTTCGACTATGTTTGTGCATAACAATTCGCACCCACAAACTTGGAGCATATATGAGAAAAGCAAATGCGACAGAAAGGATGACGTAGAGCATGCGTTACAATCACCAGGTATAAATGCGAAAACTTCGATGTGTGGCAGACAATCTAGCACCTTTCGCTCGCCGATTACCAGACGTTACCGG
The DNA here is from genome assembly GCA_037969395.1 of Pseudomonadales bacterium. Taxonomy (GTDB): domain Bacteria; phylum Pseudomonadota; class Gammaproteobacteria; order Pseudomonadales; family JAUIET01; genus JBBKXJ01. The sequence continues at coordinate 8,692 of JBBKXJ010000168.1, read as the reverse complement.
CGACCCTTATGCCGATTAAAAACACGTTTTTGAGTTCGAGAATACTCAGGTCTTTGAGCCTGTATTGGGTCGTTAGGGAAAGTCAAAAGGGGCGACATGCCGTGCCTCGATGCGGAAGTCGGTACTCTGGATGTGCTGCTCGATGCTAAGGTGTCGCAGAAACGTATGCTCCCAACACCTGATTTAAGTGGTAATCGCTTAAGTCTACGTACGCAGAATCCCCTATAACGAAACAGTGCAATACGGCAGTATACTTAACGCTTTCTCATCGCACCAAGACAGAGGGTTAAATGCCACCACAGTCTGCCAACCGGCAAGAATTGCTTGCTCTTGAAGCTAAGCTCGAAGAAAAACTCGGCGCGTTCAAAAATTCCGCACTAAAACTTGACCTCACCCGCGGCAAACCAAGCGCGACGCAGTTGGACTTGTCCAACTCGCTAGACGGTTTGTTAGGCGGCGATTACCACGTTGGCACGGTAGATTTGCGTAACTATGGCGGCCTGGACGGCATCGCCGAAGCCAAGGCATTGTTTGCCCCACTGCTGGGAGTCAGCCACGAAGAAATACTCATCGGCGGCAATGCCAGTCTCACCTTGATGTACCAAAGCGTGCTGTCCGCCATGTATTTCGGCGTGCAGGGTGCTGGCAGCGCGTGGCGCGACGAATGCACGGTCAAGTTCCTCTGTCCGGCGCCAGGCTACGACCGCCACTTTACGATTTGCCAGCAACTGGGCATCGAGATGATCAACGTGCCTTTCACCGCCGACGGGCCGGATATGGACCGCATTGAGGAGTTGGTAGCTAGCGATGCCAGCATTAGAGGTATCTGGTGTGTACCGCGCTTTTCCAATCCTACCGGCCACGTTTATAGCGACGCAACAGTCCAGCGCTTTGCCCGATTAGCGCCTAAGGCCGGGCCTAATTTCCGCATTTTCTGGGATAACGCCTACGCGGTGCATGCCTTAACTGACGATGCGCCCAAGTTACTGCCCATCATGGACGCCTGCCGCGAACAGGGCACGGAAGATTCAGTGCTTATCTTTGGCTCCACATCGAAGATTACCTTTGCCAGCGCAGGCCTCGGCTATATGGGTGCTTCACAGCAGAACCTGAAACACTTCAAAGCCGCACTCGCGGCCAGCACTATCGGGCCCGACAAAATCAATCAGCAACGTCATGTGTTGTTTTTACGCGACCGGGCAACGATTGAGCAACATATGCGCCAGCACGCTGAAATTCTCGCGCCGAAATTTGAACTGGTGCTTGAGCAACTGGATAAAGACCTGGGTGATGATGACTACGGTAGCTGGTCGCGCCCGCAGGGTGGTTACTTTGTATCGTTTGACACGCTGCCCAACCTGGCCACTCAAGTCGTAGCCATGGCGGACGACGCGGGCGTGAAACTAACCGCCGCCGGCGCGACGTTTCCGTATGGCAAAGATCTGGCCGACAGTAATATCCGCATCGCGCCGAGTTACCCTACAATGGATGAGTTGCGCCAAGCCATGCAGGTATTTACTACCTGCGTTAAGTTGGCTACGGTGCGGCAGCGGATTGCGAATTAGTTAGACTTATCGCCGCTGCCACCACGTGATCGCATATTTGATGACGGCAGGTGAGTCACCTTATCGCCGCCGCTTTTATGGTCGCTGATTTTAGCCACGTCCAAACCGTACATATTACTTTGGTAGATTTCGCGCGCGTAGACCTCATACACGTGGTTTTAGCCCCGGCGGTAGCGGAGAAACGGCTCGCGATCACCTCCCATGGTATGGTCAGATACCAGTTAAAGACACCGTATCGAGATAAGGCAACGCACGTCATGTTCGAACCATTGGACTTTATTGCGAAGTTGGCCCCGATGGAAAATCATTCATGCTCTGCTACGAAAACGACGCGATTATTGCTTCGCAAGATCTGCAACATTTGGTCCTGATGTTAAAGCAGGTCGGGTTCAGAAAGGCAAAAATATACTTTTGAAAACTTTAAGTGATCGACGCCCCTTAGTGCTACTGAGCACCTGTGGCAAATACTTGCTAAAACGCACGATCTATAAAATGTACTGGATCAACTCATCACATCAATCAGTTTAAAATAATCCACTGTTTTTCGTAACCCTTGCTAAGGAGCAACCTATGAGCAATTACCCGCCATGTCCAAAATGTCATTCCAGTTTGACCTATGAAGATCGTGATTTGTTGGTCTGTCCGGAGTGTGCCCATGAATGGCAGCCAGGTGTCAATGCTGCAGAAGATATCGCCACGGTAAAAGATGCCAATGGTAACGATCTGGTTGAGGGTGATAACGCAACACTGATTAAGGATTTAAAAGTCAAGGGCAGTTCAAGTGTGTTAAAAATAGGCACCAAAATCTGCATCAACCGTATCGTCGATGGCGATCATAATATTGATTGTCGTGTCGACAAGGTGGGTGAAATGATGTTGAAATCGGAGTTCGTCAAGAAAGCTAGTGCGTGATGGATTAAATCACTATTTTCCGTTCCGTTAACATCGCTGTTGAGAAAAACGCTCGAATTGCATTGCCTGCAGGCGACTCAGTGTACGGCGAAATGGCCCAGTCAGGTGCCCCTCAAGATACAGCGATGTTAACGGCACGGCCGCTTCGATATACAGTGGGATGCGACGGTCATAACATTCATCGACCAAGGCGATAAATCGTCGCACGCTATTATCCGTAGACGACAAGGCCGGTAGTTCGCGATCTCCTGCAGCGACACGCCCCACACCATCTTCGGTGCCGCGTGCTATCTTCGCGGGGCGCTGACGGGCACTCAGCTTTGGCACCTCCTCCAGCAGCATCACCGGAAAACGATCACACAAGGCAATGAAATCTGCGGCAGCAAAATTCTGGCCACATACATCGGAAAAACGAAGCCATATTGCTGCTGCGCTATGACGCACCACCGCTAGCGGGCGGCCATTGAGTAATACCGCCGTATCGGAAACTGGCAACGAACCGTTTACAGAATTAAATACCTCAGACAAGGCATCGGGGGCCGCAACCCAATAACGCTGGTGGCTGGCACCTGGATGAAGACGATGATCCTGCCCTCCATCAAGCTTAATCACTTGCATATTACGCTGCAATGCGGCTATTGCAGGCAGAAAGCGCGTGCGGTTAAAACCGTCTACGTACAACTGCTCAGGCGCCTGGTTGGAAGTGGCGACCATGACAATGCCCACGTCGAACATGGCTTGAAACAAGCGACCCAGCAACATGGCATCACCAATATCGCTGACAAATAATTCATCAAAACACAGTACCCGAACCTCTTGCCTAAGCTCCGCCGCCAACGCCGTCAGCGGATCAGCAGTCCCCGTTAATGCAAACAGGCGGCGATGCACCCATTGCATAAAGTGATGAAAATGCTGTCGCCGAGCAGGCACTTGCAGGCTGCGGTAGAACGCATCCATCAACCAGGTCTTGCCCCTGCCAACGGGGCCCCACAAATAGACACTCTCACACGCCATGTGACAACTGTTATGCAACTCACGGTAACAGCTTTCAAGTACCGCTACCGCATGCTCCTGAGACGGGTCATCGACAAAACCCTTTTGTTGCATGGTTTGTCGGTAGGCGTGGAGGGGAGAGTCCATCGCTTGCATGCAGTCAGTAAGCGGCAATTAGCTGGTAATCCAATTGACCAGTAGTATCAAAAAGCAAATCACTGGAAAAAAATACAGAACAGCTGGGATAGAGGTATGTAAGCCGTTGGCCCGCCGATAATCTTCCTCGCGGCTGACTCGCGAGCGCACGCCAATATGGTTCGACAGCAAGATCACCATCAGGCGCAGCAAACCGATAGGTTTTGTCCCTGGATCGCGGCGCTCAAAGTACCGCGGGCGGTTGGACCAAACGCCGCAGTTGGTGTTTCCTCCGAGGTGTTTAGTGGTAGCTTGCTGACTCTGCTCTCACTTGTGAGCGACCCGTCGGCAGATGATGTGGGCATTGTAAATATCCCTCAGGGAAAGGAGTCACGGTGAGTCGATTTCGTGGATTAAACCCTCATGCCCCATACTGGGCATTGCCGGGCACTTTTCATACATACTAATAGAATTATACATGCATGTTAATTAAAAGCACATGAATGCATCCGCTCAGACCTGCATTAGATTTGTTGCGGTTGCAGTCTGCTGCTGCACAATAGAATCGTTAGCACTGGCCGACGTTAACCCTTTGATTGCGCGACGGTGCCCGCGCGTCGTTAGTAGCTGAGCGAACTTCTGCTATTCTAAGCACCTGCTCCGCATAAAACGGATGATTTCTGAGCACATGCGCTCTTCAATTTATGCCATTGTCGTTTGTATGATGGTCCTGTCACCGGCCTCCATCGCCACTCAACCAGTCGGTGTCCGTTCCCTGAGTGCAGGTGAAACCCGGCAAGGCAAGATCTCCGGTTGCCAGCTAAAAGTTGAAACGCAAGAGAAGGGCTGCGCGGAACACATTTATCAAATCAAATTACCAGCAGACAGGTACTGGCGTGTCGAAGTCGAACAACAAGGCATCGACCTGGTGCTGTCGGTGGCTCCGCCAGGCGACGGCGATGCTATTACTGTCAATACGCCGATTGAGAGAAGCGGTGTAGAAACTGCGCTTTTGTATTCTGACGTTGAAGGTAACTACAAAGTGCAGGTGAGTTCTGATGTGCACCCGAAAGCTAAAGGGCGGTACACGATACGAATAACGGAGCTGGCTAATCGCACGCCTGAAGAACAGCGTCATATTCGCGCGGAGAAAGCAATGACCGAGGCGGCCCGGTTGTTCTTCAAACAAGCCGATGCCGTCGCGGCAATCCCCTTATATGAAAAGGCCGTGACGTTGTGGCGTGAACTTGGAAATCCCGTTGGCGAGGCCCAGGCCGCCTATTGTGCAGGAATTCTTTATCGAGACCTCGACGACGCAGAAAAAGCCAGGCGTTCTTTTGTTCATGCGGCGCAGCTGTTTGAACAGCTTAATGACCGGAAGACACAAGCCTATGTATTTAACGACCTGGGTTTGACACTGGCCCAACTCGGCGACAGCAAACAGGCCAGGCATTACCTTCAGCAAGCGCGCGAGCTTAACCGTGAGTCGAATGATCCGTACCTTGAGGCCATTACGCTTAACAACTACGGGCTGATGTTTCATTTCGGTGGCGATCTTGCCAGGGCAAAACAGTACTACGAAGAAGCGCTCGTGCTATTCAGGCAACTGGAAGAATTGGCGGAGCAAGCCAATACGATTGGTAATATCGCCGGCATCTACTATGCGTGGGGTGATCCGGATCCCGCGTTCGAACACTTCGAGCAATCGCTATCGCTGGCACGCATCCTTGACGACAAGGAAAAAGAACTCGCTACGCTCGGCAACATGGCAACCCTGCATCTCGCCACTGGAAACCTGAAAAAGGCGCTCACATTGTATGTAGAAATTCTTTCTATTTCCAGAGCGACAGGGAATCGCCGCGAGGAAGTGTGGACACTAAGCCGAATCAGCAAGACATATTATGTTCTCGGTGAGTATGAGCGCGCATTGGCATTTGCAACTGAAGCCTTACCGTTGTGGCGCAGATTTAAGGACCGAAAAGGGGAGGCGTCCACCCTTATTGATCTTGGTGGGATTCTTGTTAGTTTGGGGAAAACAACGCAAGCCCTGGATGCTCTAAATGCGGCACTCTCCTTAAATAAATCAAACGAAGCAGCCGTGGGTGTTGCGGACGCGCTGATGATGATTGGCAGAGCGCATATCGCACGGGGCGACAAGGCTGCGGCAGCGCAGTCTCTCAATGAAGCCTTTGACATTGTAAAGAACGTAGGCGATAAACGCCGGCAAGCAACCGCCTTATTATTGAGGGGCAGTGTGTACGTCGCAAATGGCGCGCCTGAAAAAGCGCTGGCTACATTGAGCAAAGCGTTGGCACTGCATCGAAGCAGTCATAATCAGGCGGGAGAGGCCGAGACCCTGTTTCAGCTTGCTGTCGCGCAACGTGAGCTTGGTGCAATCCACGCAGCATTAGGGAATGCAGAAGCGGCCGTGACGATCGTCGAATCCATGCGGACTAACATCACCAACCCTGCACTTCGTTCAACCTTTTTCAGTGTCAAACATGACGTCTATCAACTCTATATCGATACCTTAATGACGTTACATCGGCTGGAGCCTGCGAGGGGCTATCATCGCAAAGCGCTGCAAGCCAGCGAGCGGGCACGGGCCAGGACGCTGATTGATCTACTGAGCGAGTCGGGAGCAGATATTCGACAGGGTCTTGCTCCCGAGCTTCGTGATCGGCACAGCGCATTACTGAGGGAGATAAATGCGAAAACCGAAAGTCAACAACAGTTGCTCAGACGGGACCATTCCCGCGAAGAGGCACGGCGGCTGCAATTCGAGCTGCAATCCAAACTAAGTGAGCTGGACAATCTGGAAACCCGGATTCGAACACGTCATCCAGGCTATGCGTCTCTGGCACAGCCCAAGGCGCTTAGCGCCGCACAGATGCAGAGCCTGCTGGATCCGGATACCGTTTTACTAGAGTACGCATTAGGCAGGCAACGCAGCTTTCTTTGGGTAGTGACCAAAGATGCTGTGCATAGCATGCAGCTTCCCGCGCGCAAAGAGATAGAAGCTGTGGCGCGGCGACTGTATGAGCAAACCAGCCGATTCGATCCACAGGCGTGGAGAAGTGAGCGGAAATCACGGGAGACATTAGCGCAAATGCTGTTGCAGCCAGCAGTCGCTCATCTGAACAAGCAGCGCATTGTGATTGTGGCTGATGGTGTATTGCACTATGTGCCATTCGGCGCTTTGCTAGTGCCAGACGCCGATACGAAGTTGAGTAACAACCCCAGGCATGTTGAGCTGCTGCAAAATCATGAAGTACTCTACTTGCCCTCAGCGTCGGCTTTGGCGGCGCTGCGTGCCCAGAGAGCGCAGCGCAAGAGCGCAACAAAGCAACTTGCCGTGCTGGGTGATCCCGTGTTCGAGCTTTCCGACCCGCGTCTGTCAACTATTGAAAAACCAGCTTCGCTAGCGAACAATCATATACCGGGCGTTGCAGCTACAACCCGGCAAGCGACATCGCAAGGGTTGCAACGGCTTGATTTCAGCCGTCGTGAAGCCGTGGCAATAGCCGAGCTGGTGCCGGAGCAGCAGCGCCTGCTCGCCCTGGATTTTGACGCCAGCCGCGCAACGGCATTGAGCGCGGACATCGGCGAGTATCGCATCGTCCACTTTGCTACCCATGGCATGTTAAACAGTCAGAATCCGGAGTTGTCAGGCTTGACATTGTCGCGCTACGACAGCACTGGTGCAAGCCAACCGGGATTTCTTGCTCTGCACGATGTTTATAACCTCGAACTGGCTGCCGATCTCGTGGTACTCAGCGGCTGCCAAACCGGCCTGGGCAAGGAAATTCGCGGCGCAGGTCTGGTCGGTTTGACCCGTGGTTTCATGTATGCCGGCGCACCGAGGGTGGTGGCCAGCCTGTGGCAAGTATCGGACATGGTCACCGCGGAGTTGATGCGCAGATTCTATCGCGCCATGTTACAACGGGGTCTTGAACCTGCTGCTGCGCTTCGGGATGCGCAACTTTCAATCAAAAATGACGCCGAGCACCGAAGCTGGCGTGCGCCTTATCACTGGGCAGGCTTTATTCTGCAAGGCGATTGGCAGTAGCGACAGCTATTACAAAAAAAAGTGCGACAATATTAATCCTCGCGACAGAAAGGAGTTGTAGTAGGGCAGGTCCTGCATTTCCAATTACTCAAGCGGTTAGGGCCTGGCATTGAAAAGTCATTGGTGAAACGCAGACGATTTGTTTTTATACAACACACTGTTTGCAGACAAGGAGAGCGAAATGAGCGAGAACCACGAACCACAGAACGACGAGACCACTCGAGGTGGCGGGACTTATCGCATAACAAAAACACTCGATTCAAATGAAGGTACTGAAGGTGGCGGCACGTATCGCATAACCGGTGACAAGGATTCAAACAAAAATGAAAATAGTAATGGGAGTGACACGGATTCAGACTGAAATACCAGCTAGGTCAAGGCAAATTGCCCTTGAACGCCTGCAAGTGGCAGGGTAGAAATTTCTGATGCATCCGGAATCAAGGCCAACGCCGCCCACGTGGCGGTGGGTCCATATTGACGCTGAATGAAATTGTCCCCGGCACTTTTAAAAGTTCCACCATTGCAGATTTCTGGCATCGGGCGCCCCCTTTCGGGGGGAACCCGTTCACCAGAGAGCAAACGTTAACCGGATCAGTTTTTCGCGGCGGTGATAATGAAATCGGTGTTCCTGCTGATGGAGGTGGTAGCGATCAAAAGCTGCCTGAAATTGTGCTGGAACGCTGCAGAAGATCGACATAACGGCTAACAGGGATACTCATTGTGTTGATTGGGTTTTTGTCGCAAATATGGTATTCGGTGGATATCTCAGTGTTTAGAAGCACTGTAAAAATAGGCGCTTTTGAAAGCGGATAATCATTTTAAGAGCTATTCGCGATAGAACAAGCGACGACTCATTCACATTTTTCAACCGTGCGCCTTGGTAGAATTGTTATACTGATGTATGGTCCGACTGGACAATGCGAAGTATGCTGAATGGCAATCGTTTTTCTTCAGGCGTCCGCAATGTGACATAACCAGCCGGTCGCGGAGTAGAATGCTGATCGGCGGCATGCGACCC
>JBBKXJ010000167.1:0-16574 GCA_037969395.1 Pseudomonadales bacterium | reverse complement strand
GCGCACCATACCCAGACTGCCGTAGGCGCCGCCTAATGCAACGGCGGCCACCAGTTCGGCCCGCGCAACGCCGCCCATGCCCTCCTGCAGAACAGGATAACGACAGCTCAGCAATGCGCACAATTGCTGCGCCGATTTATGCTGTTGCTGATCAACGCCTGAGTCGTTGTTGGCTGGCATGGCAGTTACGTTTCAATATGTAGCGAAAACAAGAGCGCAGGGCTTCTATGGATCCCGGTGCCTACCCGTGCGCGTTAAACACTACTCGTTTGTTGCCTGAGTACAAACGAATTTTATTTGTGTTTACTATCGAATTCGTCGATACCTGAAAGTGCAAAAACACGGGGCCGACGCGCATCAAGATCGACCTCTCTGAGTTCAAATCAGTCTATGAGGGTGGTGGCCAGCAATGGGGCCTCAGCGCTACCGCACGCGCTCAAATAAGCCGACCAACTCCACAATCTTTTTACGCTTTTGCGCGATAGTGCCGGACTTCATGGCTTCGTCCACACACTCATGGGCATGGATTCGTAACAGTTCGGTTTCCGCTTTCGTCAAGGCAGCTTTGGCAGACTGAATCTGATGCAGTATATCGATACAGTAACGATCATCTTCAAGCATTCGGCTAAGTGCTCTGACTTGACCTTCTACGCGCCGAAAGCGTTTGGCGATGGCAATGCGTTCAGGCGATTGCTCTTCCATTGTTTTCTCCAGCTGGGTACGTGCCTGACCGATACGTGTAAGGGGTATAGAGCATAGAATATATTTAGCCTGCATAACATCACCGCGCTAAGCCTTGCTGCCGTTCTGGCCCTTACCTCTGGGACGCGCAGGGCTGGTACGGCACGGATTGGAACAAGCTGTGGATAAAGACCGAGGCAGAAGGAAAGCAAGGAGAATCACCTGAGAGCGACGAGTTGCAAGACCACCACCTTGATACACGCGAGCACACCGACGCTTTCCAGCAAAAGCACAACGTAGATACTACGCCCCAAACCTGGATTGACGGCGAAGGCATCGGTGGCTACGAGGCTCTGCGCGAATATTTCGGCGCAGAGGCAAAGGACGAAGATGCGACCAGCTATAAACCGGTAATCGCTATATTTGCAATCTCTCTCCTGATGGGGCTGGCCATAAGCTGGGCTGCTTACGAGACCGTTCTGACCGTGCGCGCTGTCGATCAGCGAAAGCTGTGAAAGTCACTAGCGTTTCGCGTATTTCAAGCGAAAAAGCCAAAAAAATAGCACTTTATCCACACCTGCCTCGTTGCACTCGTGGCGCTGTTGCAGGAGAAAGAAGTGATTGGAGACGAGCAATTTCGACGTATCATAGCCAAACCATAGAGCAAACGTTATAAGCTATCGGTATAGAGTCGGTAGAATCCACTTCGAACGGAGATGTACATGAGTGAACTACAGCACATTGTTTGCCCGCACTGTAACGCCGTCAACCGCGTTGCTTCAGCACGGCTTGATGACAGCCCGAACTGTGGTAAGTGTCACAAGCCGCTCTTCACCGCGCACCCGCCGGAATTAACCCGCAGCGGTTTTCAGACCCATATCTCTCGCAGCGACATTCCGGTTGTTGTCGACTTCTGGGCTCCGTGGTGCGGCCCGTGTAAGGCGATGGCACCGGCATTCGAGCAAGCCGCAGCGCAACTGGAACCGAAGTTTCGGCTGGCAAAACTCAACACCGAAAATGAGCAGGCCATTGCCACGCAATACCGCATTCAGAGTATTCCGACGCTGGCGCTGTTCAGGAATGGCAAGGAAATAGCCCGACAGCCAGGCGCGATGGGCGTGGCGGATATTGTGCGCTGGGCGCAAGCGCACATCTAGTACCCCTTCAATGAGATCCGAATCCGGAACAAAGTACGGTTATTTGATCACAATCAAACTCACTTTTGCTAACACCTATATGCTACCGTGTTGGCTTTAAACTTTGCATTGAGCTGTTAGCACACCAACAAATAATCCCTTGAGGGGTGGGTGAGCGCCAGCCAGTTCAACTGTATTCACCGCTGGATCCGCACGACTATCGGTTGCAGTTTGAAAGGAAAATTCATGAACAACGCTGCTCCCGAAGCAGAAATCCAGCCAGGCGAAATTGTTGCCGTGCGCGGTAGTGTGGTGGACGCCCGCTTCCTGCCACCCCTGCCGCCGCGCAATCATGAATTACGCGCTGGCCCCGAAGGTAACGTGGTGCTCGAAGTGCAGACGCATCTGAACACCAGCACGGTGCGCTGTATCGCGTTAAATTCCACCAGTCGCCTGGGTCGCGGAATGCCGGTGCGAGACATGGGTGCCACCCTGCAGATACCGGTGGGCGAAGCGCTGTTGGGGCGTATGCTCAATGTATTCGGTGACGCCGTTGATGGTAAAGGGGCAATCGCTACCACCGAACACTGGCCAATCCATCGTCCACTACTGCCATTGGCGGACCGCACCACGGGTACCGAAGTGTTTGCTACCGGCATCAAGGCGATTGATTTACTGGCGCCTCTGGAGCGCGGCGGCAAATCCGGCATGTTTGGCGGCGCCGGCGTCGGCAAGACGGTGGTGATCAACGAAATGATCAACAATATGGCGGCACAATACGAGGGCGTCAGTCTGTTTTGCGGCATCGGCGAACGCATGCGCGAAGCCGAAGATATGTACCGCGAGATGCAGGCGTCAGGCGTGCTGGACAAGGCCGTGCTGCTTTACGGGCAAATGAACGAACCACCGGGCGCGCGTTTTCGTATTGGCCACGCGGCACTGACGGTAGCCGAGTATTTCCGTGATGTAGTCAAGCGCGATGTGCTGCTATTGATCGACAATGTGTTTCGCTTTGTACAGTCTGGCGCCGAGGTATCGGGCCTGATGGGCCGTATCCCCTCGCGGGTTGGTTATCAGCCGACGCTGGCAACAGAACTAGCTGCCCTTGAGGAACGAATTTGCAGCTCGCGCAGCGGTAGTATCACGTCGGTGCAGGCAGTCTATGTGCCCGCCGACGATCTCACCGATCCTTCGGCCACGCATATCTTCGCGCACCTGTCGGCCTCTATTGTGTTATCACGCAAGCGCGCCAGTCAGGGATTCTACCCGGCGATCGACCCGCTGCAGACCGATTCCAAAATGTTGACCCCGACCGTGGTCGGCCAACGCCACTACCGAGTGGCGCAGCAGGTGCGCGGCACATTGGCCGAATACGAAGATCTGAAAGACATTATCTCGATGCTGGGCATGGAAGAACTCTCAAACGAAGACCGCAATACCGTCAGCACGGCGCGCCAGTTGGAACGCTTTCTGACGCAGCCGTTTTTTACCACCGAGCAGTTCACCGGCAAACAGGGCAAATTGGTACCGCTGGAACAAACGATTGACGGCTGCGAGCGCATCCTGGGTGGCGAATTTAGTGCGCTGGGCGAGCAGGCTTTGTACATGATCGGCGCGGTCGATGAGGCTAAGCAACAAGGGGCCGCACAATGAGCGATGCTGATATCATCACTATGCGCCTAAGAATATTGCTGCCCACCGAGGTGCTGGTCGATGAGGCGGTAAACAAGGTGACCGCCCAGGCAGACAACGGCGACTTTTGTTTGTTGCCACGGCATATCGACTTCGTAGCGGCGCTGGCGCCCGGCGTATTAGCTTTCTATGCCGCTAACGGCGAGGAGAGCTTTGCGGCTGTGGACCACGGCGTACTGGTAAAATGCGGCCGTGATGTCTCGGTGTCGACGCCAAATGGCGCACGCGGTGCGAGCCTGAATGAGCTGCAGACGCTGGTTGAAGAGCGGTTTCTAAAGCTGGATGACCAGCAACGCAAGGCGCGCACCGCGTTGGGTCGACTGGAGGCCGGCACCTTGCGTGGCTTCCGTGAAATGCAGGAGACGATGCGTGGTTAAACCGCAGGAACCACCCAAACACAAACCCGCAGACCGCGACCAGCCGCTCGCTGAGAAGATTGGTCGCCGCGCCAGACGCAAACACGCCGCCCGCCAGCGTAATCAGCGCGCCGCCTGGTTTGGGCTGGGCATGTTCGGACTGGTGGGTTGGTCGATCGCTATTCCCACCTTGCTCGGCATCGCACTGGGTATTTGGTTAGACGGACGTTGGCCAGCAGAGCGCGCCTCCTGGACGTTGACGTTTCTGATTATCGGTATCACGCTCGGTTGTCTCAATGCCTGGTACTGGATTAAGCAGGAGCATGAAAATGACTGAGCGCAACGGCGTTTCTGCTTCTCAACTTGCGTCCATTGATTATGCGGTTTCCTCACGGAAGGTTCAAATATGAAGCTATTGCTGCAACTACTGCCGGCATTCGCTGCGGGTGCCATCCTCGGTTTGATATTTTTTTATGGCCTGTGGCTCACCATCAAAAACATTGATCAGGCGCACAATCTCGCGCTGCGCATGCTGGGCAGTATGTTGTTGCGCCTGAGTCTGGTGCTTGCCGGGCTTTACGGCGTCGGCTATTACGCGGGGTTTGCGGGTTTGCTGGCGGCTGCCGGTGGTTTTATGCTGGCGCGTTTACTGGTTGTCAAGCGCATCGCCCCCTCTCGCACCCTCTCGCGCCTTAGCAGGGGAGTGGATACATGATCATCAGCCCGGATGAACTTGTTTTCTGGCAGCTTGGCGCGCTGTCGCTGAATGCCACCATTGTGTTCACCTGGGTGGTAATGGCGCTGCTGACACTGATTTCGTGGCTGGTGACACGACGCTTCTCCGCCGCCACGGAATTGTCGCGCGGGCAGAACATACTGGAGGTGCTGGTCAGCGGCATTCGCGATCAGATCCAGCAGGTAAGTCACCAGGATCCGGCTGGCTACCTGCCATTTGTCGGCACGCTGTTTTTATATATTGCTACCGCCAACCTGCTCGCTATCGTGCCCGGCTATATGTCGCCCACCGGTTCGCTGTCGACCACTACGGCGTTGGCCATCTGCGTTTTTATTGCCGTGCCGCTGTATGGCATTGGCTATGAGGGGCTGTCGACCTATCTACAACACTATTTAAAGCCAACCTGGCTGATGTTGCCGTTTAATATCATTGGCGAGCTTTCGCGCACCCTTGCCCTGGCGGTGCGGCTATACGGCAACATCATGAGCGGCACGGTGATTATCGCCATTCTTATCGGTTTAACGCCGTACTTTTTCCCGGTGGTCATGCAGCTGCTAGGGCTGCTAACCGGCATGATTCAGGCGTATATTTTCACCATTCTGGCGATGGTTTATATTGCTTCCGCCACCTCGGCGCATCAACAGGTTACCCAACCCGAACAAAAGCAAGAGTCAACATCGCATTCAACAGGAGAACATGATGGATAGCACAACACTTATTGGCATGGCATCGATTATCACGGCCGGCTTAACCATCGCCATCGGCGCCATTGGCCCTTCGCTAGGGGAAGGGCGGGCCCTCGCTCAGGCACTGAGCGCCATCGCCCAGCAACCGGACGAATCAGGCACCATTACCCGCACCTTGTTTGTCGGTTTGGCGATGATCGAGTCAACGGCGATTTACTGCTTTGTGGTGTCGATGATTATTATCTTCGCCAATCCCTTCTGGAACCACATAACCGCCGCGGCGGGAGGCTGATAGATGAGCATAGACTGGATCACGGTCTCGGCGCAGATTGTCAACTTTCTGATCCTGGTGTGGCTATTGAAGCGCTTTCTGTATAAGCCCGTGGTAAACGCCATGGACCAGCGTGAGCAAGGTATTGCAAAACGCAGTAGAGAGGCTGTTGAGCGCGAACGCAAGGCAGACGAGGCGGCGACGCTTTACCGTAATAAGAGTGAACAGCTTGAGCGTGAGCGCGAGGATATTTTAGCTACGGTCAACAAGGAGGCCGACCAACAGAAAAAGGTCATGTTAAGCGAAGCCCGCGAAGAGGTTGCCGTAGCCCGCCGCGACTGGCAGCGCCAGGCTAACCAGGAGAAAGAAGAGTTTTTCGGGAATCTGCGCCAACAGTCAGCAACGGCCATTCAAACCATCGCTCGCAAGGCGCTGCATGATTTGGCGGACGCTGGTCTGGAAGAACAGATTATCGATACGTTTATCGAGCGCCTGCAGTCATTGGACACTGGCGCCCGCCAAGCGCTGGCAGAAGAAGCCGAGCCAGTCAGTATTGCAAGCGCGTTTGCGCTGGATGCCAGGCTGCGCGACCGGATCACGAGCGCGCTTCACGAACATATCGATGCCGGCGCCGAGGTAGACTATAGCGAGTCGCCACAATTGCTGTGCGGCATTGAACTCACCCGCGGCGGCCAGCGGCTGAGCTGGAGCTTGTTAGACTATATGGAAAACCTGACCGACTGTATCGAAGCGGCTTTTAGCCCCACCGAAACTACCCGGCCGACGGAGCAAGAGAATGTTGCAGCAGCTGCTGGCTGATACCTTTACTACGCTAAACACGGCCATAGAACACGCTAGCACCGACTTACAGTTGCACGAAATTGGCACGCTAGTGCAGATCGGTGGCGGCATTGCCAGGGTGCAAGGTCTACCGGGCATAACCGCGGATGAGCTGGTGCGATTACCAGGTGGCGTATTGGGCATTGCGATTAACCTCGAAGAGAACGAGGTAGGCGTGATGCTGTTGGGTGACAGCGATAAGCTAGGCGCCGGCGCCGAAGTCAGAGCCACTGGCCGTGAGGCAGACGCGCCGGTCGGCGACAACCTGTTGGGCCGGGTGATCGATGCGACGGGACGCAGCCTCGACCACGGCAAAGCGCTGACAATCAGCGAACGGCGGCCAATTGAGCGCCCCGCTCCCGCCATCGTCGATCGCGCACCGGTTACCGAACCGCTGGAAACCGGCATCAAGGCCATCGATGCGCTTATTCCAATTGGCCGCGGCCAACGCGAACTGATAGTCGGTGACCGGCAAACCGGCAAAACTTCGGTAGCGGTCGACACCATCATCAATCAACGCGACAAAAACGTCGTCTGTATCTATTGCGCCATCGGCCAACGCGGCACCGCCGTTGCGCGGGTAGTAGAAACCCTGCGCGCAAACGACGCCCTGCGCAACACTATCGTGGTAGTGGCTGGGGATGACGACCCGCCGGGGTTGCGTTTTATCACCCCTTACGCTGCCACCACCATGGCCGAGTACTTTATGGAGCGAGGCCAGGATGCCCTCATCGTTTATGACGACCTGACCCGGCATGCACGTGCTTACCGTGAGCTTTCGCTACTGCTAAGGCGGCCACCCGGCCGGGAGGCGTATCCCGGCGATATCTTCTACATTCACTCGCGTATGCTGGAACGCGCCACGCAGCTAGGAAGTGAGCGCGGCGGCGGTTCGCTGACTGCGCTGCCGGTGATTGAAACGCAGGCGCAAGATATCTCAGCGTATATTCCGACCAACCTGATTTCCATCACCGACGGCCAGATTTACCTGTCGCCGACGCTGTTTCAAAGAGGCATGCTACCGGCCATTGATATTGGAAAATCCGTATCCCGCGTCGGTGGCAAAACGCAGTATCCCGCGTTCCGCAGTGTCGCCGGTGATTTGCGTTTGTCCTACTCGCAGTTCGAAGAGTTGGAAACCTTCTCCCGCTTCGCCACCCGTATGGACGATGCAACCCACGCCACCATCGAGCACGGCCGCCGTGTGCGCGAAGTGCTGAAACAAAATGAAAGCCATCCACTGCGTGCCAGCGCACAGATGGCCGTGCTCAAAGCCGTTAATGCCGGTCTGCTCGACGAGCTGCCGCTTGATAGCGTCAGTGCAGCCGAAAGCGCGCTGCAACAACAAGTCATCGCTGAACTACCGGATTTGTGCCAGCAGATGGAAGCCGGCTCCAAACTGGACGATTCGCAATGGCAGCAAGTGCTGGACGTCGCCAAACAGGCCATTGCTGCCAGTAACGAAAAAAGCGACCAGCAGCCAGCGGAGTAAGACGATTGGAAGCCCTCGAACAGCTACACAAGCAACTGGATAGCCTCGACGACTTGCGCTCCATCGTGAAAACCATGAAGGCACTATCGGCTGCCAGCATTCGCCAATACGAGCAGGCGGTAGCCGCCCTCGCCGGCTACTATCAAACCGTGGAGCGCGGTTTGTACGTGGTGTTAAAGGATATGCAGCAAACCCCCTCGCCCGCCGCGCGCATGCCAGGACATGTCGTCGCGATCGTGTTCGGTTCGGACCACGGACTGTGTGGCCGCTTCAACGAGGAGATCAGCGACTACACAATACGGCATTTGACCGCGACCGCCGCTCCGCAAGAGAAGCGCTTACTGCTCGCCGTCGGCGCCCGGGTCGCGGCCAGCCTGGAACACAAGGGCGAAACCATTGACGAGAGTTTTTTGGTGCCAGGCTCGGCGGCACACATTACGGCCACCGTACAGAAGGTTCTGCTGCAAATTGACGCCTGGGGCGAGTTCACGGGCGTTCACTCTGTTTGCCTGTTTTACAATCGCCACGCTGAGGGCCAGGGCTACCAACCCACTGCCTTCGAACTACTACCGGTCGATCTGCAGCGCCTGCGCCGCCTGGAAGAAGGGCAATGGCCGGGCCGCAGCCTGCCAACTTTTAGCATGGACCGCGCGCCCCTGCTCAGCCGCTTGTTGCAACAGTATCTTTTTGTGTCGATTTTTCGCGCCTGTGCCGAATCCCAGGCCGCCGAACACACCAGCAGACTGGCCGCCATGCAGGCGGCGCAGCGTAATTTGGACGACCGCTTTGAGGAGTTAACAACGCACTTTCGCCGCGCCCGGCAGAACGCGATCACCTCGGAGCTGCTTGATGTGGTCAGCGGTTTTGAGGCGATAACGGCGGTTGAGACTTAACATCTGAATATACGCTTACATCTGGAAGAAATGCATCCCGCATGACATCAAATTGTGCAACGTTCTACATAAAACCGTACTTGGTGCGCCGCATTATTCCCTTTGCCGGTCGTGCGGCTGGAGCATGCTTCGTTTTACTATCGGAGGAGTAGCTGCGCGGGTCATGCAACGGGTTTGAGTCGACCTCCTGCTCCTGCTCCAGGGGCAACGGCTGAACCTGTCTCACGTTGAACACTGTAAGTCCTGGCCTTATAGGCAAGACTTCTGCGCTAGCACAGCGCTGGCGTGGTTTTTGTAAGTGAAGAATAGACCGACAATTAGCACTCATAATTCTCTCCTGCATTGTTGCTGTCTGTTTCATCGAAACATGTCCAGTTAATTTTCGTCCACGCTGGTAAAGCGGAACATGTCGGAACAATAGCGTTGAATGGCCATAATAGCGGCTCAATCTTAACTGCAGATTAATTTCGACTGGCCATCGGCATGGTTGGCAATGAGTATCGTCATTTTCGCAGCGTCAGAAGCCTGTCTGACTTAGGGGTTCGTAGCGAGGCGAGTGAGGAATCGAATCCGATTTTTCGTGATTTTGAGGCACATAGTGGTGACTATGCAACGAGAAATCGCGGAAAAATGGGCCGATTTACCACCGCCGCAATAGCATCATCTTAAGTCCGACAGGCTTCTGGATAGCGAGTTTATCTCATAAGATCTGTAACAATTATCGTTTCTTACGGGTAGCTCGTTACGCATTACCACGTAGCTGCGTATCGGTATCACCGAATTGCGCTATGCGTTTTCAACGTGCAGTGTACTGCAAACGTTATCTTCTGATTTGACACCGGCTGGAGACAAGACAATGAGCAACATGAAAGCTTTAGTATTTGTTGAAAACGAACGAATTGAACTGGTAGATAAGCCGATACCAAATGTAGGCCCCAATGACGCCCTATTGCGTCTCACAACAACGACGATATGCGGAACAGATGTGCATATCCTCAAGGGTGAGTACCCGGTCAAACAAGGCCTGACCATTGGGCATGAGCCCGTCGGCATCATCGAAAAATTGGGTAGCGAAGTGACCGGCTTTCAGGAAGGGCAACGCGTTATTGCCGGCGCTATTACCCCCTCCGGTTATTCAAACGCCTGCCTGTGCGGCCAGTTTTCGCAGGACGGGCAGAACACCGAACATGGCTTCGCGCCAGCCGGCGGTTGGCGTTTCGGTAACACCATCGATGGCGCGCAGGCGGAATACTTGCTGGTACCCGACGCCAGAGCCAACCTGGCAGCGGTACCCGACGGTCTCAGTGACGAACAGGTATTAATGTGCCCGGATATTATGTCAACCGGATTTGCCGGCGCTGAGAACGCCAATATGAAAATAGGCGACAGCGTTGTAATATTCGCGCAAGGCCCAATTGGCTTATGCGCCACAGCGGGTGCCAAACTAAAAGGCGCTACCACAATTATCACGGTAGATTCGGTGCCGGAGCGGCTGGAAATGTCGCGCACGATGGGTGCCGATCATACGATTAATTTCAGCAAGGTTGATCCGCTGGCGGAAATCATGAAGATAACCGAAGGCCGCGGTGTTGACGTGGCGATAGAAGCCCTGGGACGTCAGGAAACCTTCGAAGTCTGTCTGCGTTCGCTACGCCCCGGTGGAACGCTGTCTAGCCTTGGAGTTTATTCCAGCGACCTGACCATTCCACTGGACGCCTTTACGGCGGGTCTGGGCGACAACAAGATTGTGACCTCACTGTGCCCTGGCGGTAAGGAGCGTATGCGCAGGCTGATGGCGGTCGTCGCTTCCAAAAGGGTCGATCTGGAGGCATTGGTCACGCACCGCTACAAACTCGATGATATCGTCAGCGCATATGATTTGTTTGCCAATCAACGCGACGGCGTGTTGAAGATCGCTGTTACGCCTTAGCCAATGATTTAGATCCCATCTAAATTTCGGAATGCACACTTCGTTAGGCTATGTCTGTTGTGCTGCATTCATTCCAGCAGCCTATCATTGCGTATCAATAAACAATTGATACAGGTCAGGTCAAGCGGTTTTCCGGCCACCGGCGCACTCGGCAGCGTTAAGTTAATCACGATCACGCCGGACGAGATTGCCTAATTCTCAGACGCGCAAGGAAATCGTACCTCGCTGACATCGGCGCGGAAGAAAGGGAAGTACCCATCGGTCTTAAAATCATTACCGGCTTCAACATGGGTCGGCAACGTAAAACCAGCAAACGTGTGAAATTCAGAAAGATAGCCGCCAAACGGCTGCAAGCGATAAACCTTTTCAGGATTCGCATTACTCCAACGTTGAAACCTGACTATGCGCGGGCTGCCAGCGGCATCTACTGTTAGCTCCAAGGCCTGCTTCAATCCCCCGTGTGTGACAATGACCCGCGCAGAGGTAGCGTCGACTGGCTCCCAGTCAATACCCGGCCCGGGCAACAGCGCGGCGGGTGTCCAGAATAGGGCTTCGGCAACGTAACGGCCAAAGGCCGATCGGGCATGGTCGGCATTGCCGCCCATCCGCGCGACAGGGATCACTCCCATAGTCCAAAACCGGGTCCAGCTGCCACTGTCTGACCCCGATATTCGCATTGGCCCGCGCGACGCGCTCATCTTCCATACAAAGCCCTGGGGTGCCGCCAGCGTTTGTTGCGCTTGCATTTGCATATAATTCGGCGCGTCCTTAGTGCCGAGGCTGAACTGGCCGACCATAGAAATATCGGCTACTGTGTAAAGCGGCGTGTTTGGCGCGATGGTAAACAAAAAATAGCGGCGCGCCGGTTCAGGCAGATGTTCGATGCTCGCGGGATCGAAGAGCGCCGGAGTGGCAGGCTGGAATTCAAGCAGTCGAGTCCGTTGCGCCGCATCGGCCCGGTGATCTGACCAGCGCCAGAAAAAGCCTGCGACGATAAGAACACTTAGCAGGAAAGCGAACAGCGTCAGAACGATTGTCATCGACGGTTCCGATAGCATGAATCAATTTGCAGCGTTGAACGCCGTATCTATAATGTTGCGATCAAGTACGCCCTGCGTATTATCCCCCAACAACTCTTCGTGCGGTTGTGGAAAGTTGATCTGTGAATGGCACTGCCTCGGCTTATCGAGATTCTAAGCAAGTTGCAAATTTCAGTTAACTCAATATCTTGATATATGCTTTTTAACTCTTCGATGAGTTTACCGTAGACGCAGTTAGCATCATACTCCGGCGCTAAATAAGCGAACACTTGGCTAGCGATGTTGCATCGCAATAAGTATAAGTCGACCTACAAGTTTCACAAAGTATACTCAATGAAATGAGAGGGTTCTGGAAGCACTTCGACGATCTGACAACTCCTCAAGCGGGGCGTCATCAGAACATATCTGAGAGTAATTCGCGGACTACCACTTTGGCAGCGGTGACATTTTGCCATTTGTTGGCGCCAACTTTGGTGGTTTCTACGGCGATACGGTTTCCAACACCGGCTCTGCCGGGCTGGAGCTTGGTTTGAAGGCTTACGTACAGGATAAAACTTATATCACCTTTCAAGCGGAATATGATTACCTGTTCGACTCCAGCGACGACCTCAGCAGCAACTTTGACGATGGCGCTATCTTCTACTCTACACGCTGCGCAACATCACCGATAAACCCTTCCCGCAAAAACAGCTGTAAACCGTACATGGTTCACGTTGTAGTTTGGTCAGCGCATGCGTATTCGCATTTCGCTTGTAACGAACATGTCAACGCGCTTTAAATGGTTCGTTAGCGTACGCGCTGTGTGCACTGTGACAAATTGGTGACATTTCATATACCATGCCGTGACATCACCCACGACATCATGCCGACCAATGCACGCGTAGCGCTTCGAAATAACCACTAGCAATTTTTAGAGTTTTAAAATTGACCAGGAGCCTGTCGGACTTAGGGATTCGTAGCGAGGCGAGTGGCAAGAATAATCTGATCTGAGCTTTTAGTGGCTTTCCTCTTTTTTGTAGTCGGACCAGATGAAGATCGAGGAGCTATTGAGTATAGTTCGTCCTATGCCGCCGGATTCAGTTCAACCACCGATTTTGTCGCGGCTTCGCGCGGCAAGAATCCTTAATTTGATACGGCTCTTCGGCTGACTACACCGCGCTCATCTCTCTTATTCTGACGGGCGCAGTCGAGTTTGCCATGCCCGGCCACTGCGTTGCAAAACCACTACTCTCAGGGTTGCTGATTGATCGTCCAATCGTATTTAATAAACTTTATTTTGTAGTCCTTAGGAATAGGTTCATCAAGATAAGTATTGATATAGGAACCGAGATCAGCTGCCTTGCCTGAGGGTACAAAATCTTCTGTGTAAAAATCGAGTATCG
The DNA here is from genome assembly GCA_037969395.1 of Pseudomonadales bacterium. Lineage (GTDB taxonomy): Bacteria > Pseudomonadota > Gammaproteobacteria > Pseudomonadales > JAUIET01 > JBBKXJ01. The sequence goes on along the minus strand of JBBKXJ010000167.1, from coordinate 3,439 downwards.
ACGACACATAAGCGATTTTCTTCTCGTCATCCAAACGAAAATGTTTTTCGTTAGCGAAAAACTCCTGGGTGGCGGCTTCAAGCTGTTGGTCCAATGAATCGGCGTAAAAAACCTCGCGTGGCAAGCGCGGGCAATCGCGCACCATACAGTTCAACGCGAAGTGCACACGGGGCTCGTCCAATGGTCGGATGACCTTATTCTCATAATCATACAGCGAGGTTTTCTTGTTGCCGATCACAACTTTTCGAAATTTAAAAAACCCTGCGCGCTTGAAGAAACTGTTAAAGCCATCGGGGATGCCTGCGTCGATCACGCCGTACATTGCCAGCGCGTTGTACGCGTTGATATGGTAGGCCAGAACCTCTTGTTCGTTTGCATATTGATCGGGGTTCGCCGCCGGACTGGTGGATTCAATAAAGTCGACAAATTTGCGCAAGTTTTTTGTTCGACCCGCCAGTGACTTGAAATCTATTCGGCCTTCAGCATCGACATGCCGCTCCAGCGTTCGCTCCCAGGCGGCCATCGCCTCCTCGTATTGCTCACCGGCCACGGTAGTTGCCGGCAGCACAGGTGCAAACAATAAAACCATGCAAATTAGTCGTCGCAACATACTAACCTCTTGTCATTAACTACTCATATTTTCGGCAGCGTGGCCCTGGCCGCGCCATTTCAAGGGTTCGAAGCGCTCGACGCTACCATCGTCTTTGGCAATATCTATGGGCTTTAGGATAAATTCATCGCGTCGGGCATTGTGCTCGCACATCGACACCGGACCGTCGGCGGTCATAACCATAAACGAACAGGCGCCGATTCTTGCCTGGTCCAGATGTTTCGCATCCATAAAATTCTGTACGAAAAATGTAAGCTTTCTGATACGACCACGACCTGGAAGCAAGTCTTTCCGCATGCGGCGTAATTGAGCAAAGGCGTAAGCTAACAGCCGCGGCCACCAGGAGGGCCGCCGCAACAGCGCCCACGTATAGGCCATTACGATTTTATAGTGCGGCGAATGCCGATCAATTGTGACCGATTGGAAGTCGCGCAGAATCTCGCTAAGTAGTTCTACATCGTCAATCGCTGGATAGACATTGCCGTTGACAATTAGCGTTGGCATATAGCTGTGGCAATCGCTGTGGCCTACCCTTACCACATCCCAAGGCAACGATTTTTGCGCGCCGGATTCAAGTTGAGCCCGCACGGTATGCTGATTGATAACGGCAGCGCGTGAACCCCATTCGCCACGCCCGGTATCGGCCTGTAACTGGAAAGACGCCAAACCGATCACATCCGCATTGGCCGCGAAGAACTGTACCAGCTCAGGAATCTCAGCGAAATTGCCCTGATGCACGGTGGTATTAAAAATCAGCATTAGCCCCAGGCCTCGAGCGCGCTCGATATATTCCTCGCGGATTTCATTGAGAGCCACTTCAGTGTCGTAACCGGCGCGGCGCTGGGTTGTGTCAACGTGCAGTGCGAGGTCGCATAATCCAGCGGCGGCGAGCTTCTTCAGCAATGGCCGGCTGGCGGCGATGCCGTTGGTGAACATAGCCGGGTAAAGACCAACTTGCCTCGCATAATGAACAATTTCTATGAGTTCGGTGTGTTTGCGCAAGGTCGGATCGCCGCCCGTAATTTGCACGGGCGTACCGACGCCGTAGTGCGTCACAATGGCATCCAGGCGCTTAAACACTTCGCTAATGGGAATGTCGCGAACTGACTGGGAGTGCTCCGAAAGATAACAGAGCGTGCAATCCAGGTTGCAGCGTTGGGTAATCTCAACGGCAACGCAGCCAATGGTTTGCGTGCGGCCCAGCACCTGGTTAGGAGTGAACACGTTGGCCATGCGTGCTCTGGTTTGCGCGAGCAGGTTTTCTCTTGTTATTGTTGTACGCAAACCTGCCACCCAAGTTACCGTGATTCGCCGGACTAAACCATTGCATATGAGACCACGACCAGCAGCATTAAGTTTCATCCTCGCGCTGACGATAACTCCGCTGCTGAGTGGCACGGTCGCGTTCGCCTATGACGGCAGTAGTTACAACAGCATAAAGGAGGCGGTATTTCAAAATCCGTACGCCGAATTGCCGCACTATAAGGTCGAAAAAGCGCTGTTTGGAACATCCGGGCGTAGCGAAGAAAACCACCTACTTCGGGCTGCGAAACGTACCTTAACCAGTAAAGATGACCTGCTGAAATTTCCACAAGGACAAAAATTACTGCAGGCCAACGGTATTTGTTTTGCCGGTGAATGGATAATCGATACCGATTCGCCTTATAGCGGGCAATTCCGCAATCCTACTCACGGACTGGTCATAGCCCGCGCCTCGGTTACGCTAAGCGGCACTGAGCAAGCCGACAAGCGCGCGTTTGGTCTCGCGCTAAAGTTATTTCCAACGCAAGATGCGGGCGCCACGGTAGCGACACTGAACGCTTTCGTGATGCACAGCATCGGCGGAACGCGTACGAAACACGTATTAGATCTCGTAGTAGATAACGAACCACCCCTCGGCTCGTTGCCTTCGCTTGCCCATCTCGGCGCCGCTTATCGTTTGCTGCGCGATTTGAAGATGGCGGACAAGATGATCAGCCAGACTAAGCCAGACGTGAACTACCGCCCGGTCACCCATTGGGCTGGCGACGCATCTCTTAGCACAGTGGTCGCACCGCGTTGGCTGCGACTGCGAGCGCCGACTAAGTTGCCGCGCGTGGATAAAAGAGATTTTCGCGATGAGCTGCGTGTCGTACATTACCCAAAGCAAAAATTGGTCTGGCTGATTGAGGTTGCAGGAGACGGGCACAACAAAAAATCAGACGCCGAGTGGCTGAACATCGGCAGGTTGGTCTTTAGCGAATCCATCACCTCTCCCGCCTGTGACCAGCAACTGCATTTCGCGCATCCGCGATTGCAGTAATTCGGGCTTGAGGCGGTGCGCTATCGAGTGTTAACTCAAGTTTCGGAGTTCGAACTGTCGATTTTGGTGGCGCTCATCCCTATTCGAGTTCCATCGTGAGTGCATCCAGCTGAAGACTGCGCACAAAGAATTCTTCAACGCGAGTGTCGATTGCACTCATGATGGTCTAAACGGTGCAGGTCGTGAGATAGATACCCGGAACAATCTTATCAAGCCGTTATTCGGCGCCATTGAACAGCGTTTGGGCATAGCTCCGGTCGACATTGAAATTACGATTACGGAGCAAGCCGCTTAGCAGTGGGGCTTTCGAGGCATGACTGGCGATGAGGCGCGTGATCTCAAATACGAGGTTAATGTGTAGCGGCGCCTATCGCTGTATGCGTTTCACGCCCCCAGCAAGGGTATGTCTTTAATTTTATGGTATTTCAACGACAAGGCAATACAGTGTTTTAGCTCTTTAGTCGGCAGCGATACATTCATCTTAAAGTATATCTCCCTGTTACCGGAGTAGCTAAACGAATCAGGAT
>JBBKXJ010000166.1:0-3045 GCA_037969395.1 Pseudomonadales bacterium | reverse complement strand
TCTTCGCAGCCAAAGGTCTTGAGAGTGCCCTTACCATAGGCGGTCTTGTCGACCGGGGTTCCGGTGAAGCCGAGGTAAGTGGCATTCGGCAAGCCGGCCATAAGAAAATTGCCAAGATCACCGCCGGTAGTACGGTGCGCTTCGTCAATTAGCACGTAGATGTTGGTTCGCGTGTTCAAGTTGGCAGGCGTATCACTGAATTTGTGAATCATCGTGACGATGATGCCGCGGTAGTCGTCCTTCAAAAGCTTATTAAGTCTCTTAATGCTGGTGAGATTTTCCCCATTTTTTGCTTTTTAGTGAGACGCGACAAACAAAGCCGCAGTCATTTATTTGTATGAATTACAGGCGTACTTAAAATACGCCAACCGTTGAGCGCGTCATACAGAGCAAATAAGCAAAATCTTTCGCATCTTTTGAGCGTAGCTCCCGGGCGCGGTCCATCCACGCTGTAAGCTTCAGCAGCACCATTCCCTTTGGGCTGGCAACGGGAATATTAACGACAGGATCGTTCTGAATGCACACAATCTCCGCATTGGCGCAGGCTTCTTCAAAACCGAGCACGCTCATGATCCTGTCGCCGTCAGGTGGCCATTGGATCCTGGCATCAGCATCCTCAAGTTGGCCAAACGGCACCAGGTCAACTTGTAAGCCATGCGGGCTGATGAGGCGATGTTGCGCGAGGGTTGCTTGAAAGCCTTTGCTAATCAACATTGCTTTAAGTGCCGCAAAAGCGTGCCAATCCGCAACTTGAATACCAAAATCGACATCCATTGTTGCTCTTTGAATGTGAGCACCGTGGCCATAGTGCAGCACCAGATCTCTTGCGGACGCGCCTACCACTACAATAGGAATTTCCAGTTGATTCGCGGCCACGCTCACATCGTGATATACGGCCACAGTTTGGGGATCAATCTTCCCGGATATGTTCAACGATGTATTTGTCATAAATCATCCTTGCCGTTTCGATGTTCCTGCTGTCGCCGGTGGCAATTAAATCGGCATAGACGAGTATGGGGTGTACAACCCCAGTGAGAGGAGTGGCCTTGTTTTTATCTCGCTTGTTGATCGTTGGCGTTGGCCAAAATGGGCGGTAGATTTTGACCGCTCCTGGCTCATAAGCCTGCGTTGCTACCGCTTTACGTAGTTTCGCATTAGCCAATAGCTTGTTACCCGCCCCTTCCGGCAAATAAATGGTAGCAATTTGCGGTTTAAGGAAATTCGTATATTTAGCCGCGGCGACTTCACCGCCCCAATAAGCGCCGTACTTTGCTATATCGATTGCTTTCCACCAATATGGATCGTCGGCGATAAACTCTCCCACAAATAATTTGGGTTTGAGTTTTTCAGGGTAGGCTTCAACCCATCGATCCAGTAACTTACGGTGATTCTTAAGGCGGCGATCTTTTTGGTTGCGAGCGACTACGAAACCAGCATCTTTAAGTCCGTTCAATGCCCAGCCCACGGTGCCCAGCGCTACGTCCGCTTTTGCGGCTATTGCTCTGTATGGCGCGCTCAACAAGTCAGGATCGCACAAAAATGCAAAAATTACTTTTAAACCCGTTGGCTCGAAGGCCCTGTTAGCTGCTTCTTTTTTGCCCACCTGATCAAGCTTCGTTTTATTGCCTTTTATAAAAACGTATAGGGGTGGCAAATTGATATAGGCATTGCCGGTTGTGTCAATGAACATGACGTTTTCGGCTTTTAGCTTATCCGCCATGTTGGGGTTTATATAGTCTGCTACCAGCATCCCGGTCAATGGAAGTTGGCTTACCTGATGAATCAAAGCGCCTAAGTTCGCCTGCTGGGTCCACTTTTTGATTTCGGCGGCAATCGCTACCTTGTGACCTGGGATCGTTAGAATGGCATCAACCTGCTCCCCCTTTAGCTTGACCTCTACTTGGTCAATTTCCAGACGAATGCCGGTTTCTTGCTCCACGGCAAGTATTGCTTGTTCCAGGATTTGGTTTTCTAGACCTTGTATTGCGAGCATTTTGTTTTTTTTAAATAGCTGTTCATTAATAATAGACAAAAATTTCCAGCGAACATTGGCGGCCACAAATCGTACATTATTATACTATGTACATTAATAATGTACATCTGTTCCAGTCCGAAGTTCTCGCACTAGAACGTAACTATTTGTCCAACCCACCCAGAATAGAATGAGCTCATTAGCCTGTTTCTAAACGCACGGCAGAGTGATTAAAGTCATATATCCTTGATGGGCACGCTCTTCTGGAGAGTTAGCCTTGGACGACTGGCTGCGACAACACGCATTAAAAAGCCACCGAGACGGCGCCGCACGCACCTACGTCGCCTGCTCACAAGGAATAGTTGCCGGCTATTTTTCACTCGCGGTCGGCTCCCTCGCGCGCACTCAGGCAGTTGGTAATGTGCGCAGAAACATGCCGAATCCAGTACCTGTCATGTTGCTGGCGAGATTGGCGGTTGCCGCCCGCTCGTGCCAGCCATTGTCCAATAGCCCATGCGGTAGATTCGTTCGGAACGCTTTTTTTTTGGCTGGCTAGATTTCAAATTGCGCAATCACCGGCGCATGGTCCGACTCGGGAAATTTTACATCCGTTCTAAACGCACCCGACTCATCCGGCAATGCTTCGTTGTGCACTTCGGCATGCTGGAATGAGCGGAAAAATGCGCGCGATGCGATGATATGGTCGATCATTTCGCCCTTACCCAGATGATACAGCGAGAAGCGTGAGGAGTCGGGAATGTTGTTCTCACAGGGAATCATTATTCGCGGCGCGTGGGCGGGGTTTCCTGTTTCCTGCACCGGTCCGATGATGGCGCGCACGGGAACTTCATCGCAGGTGGCGTTGAAATCGCCGACCACGGCAATGAGTGCCGCGTCGCCGTCGGTGTCCATAATGTCATCGATGAGCATGCGTACCTGCAAAGCCTGGCCGACGCGTTTCATCGATGACACGAAGCTGCCCTCTGCCCATGCCGACACACTGCGCCAGGTGTAATTGTCGATCTTCTGACCGGCAATGCTGGTCGCAATCTTCGACTTCATATGCAAATTGA
>JBBKXJ010000165.1:0-4691 GCA_037969395.1 Pseudomonadales bacterium | reverse complement strand
ACCGCCGCCAGCATTAGCAGAGTCAGCAATGCCACGCCGCCCAAGCTACCACCACCACCGCTGTCACGGACTAGCACCACTTGATCGTTGACGTAGCCGCTGTCTTCATACTCGTCTTCCAGAGGTAGGTAGCTAAGCTCACCAGACTCCGCCGGACCAAACGTCGCGAACAAATAATCGTCTGCTGCATCGTAAATCTCGATTCTCAAGTCGTAATAGCCTGCCGGAAAACCCTCTACCAGGTCAGTATCCACAAAGTAAGGATCGTCGCCGAATGCTGAGATTGTGAAATTGTCGGTGGCTGTATACTCTATCCACGGTCCCTGCTCAAGGCTTAGAAACAATCGGGCATAGACGTCGATTACGTCGTAATCCGTATCCACATCAAAGTCCAGACTGACACTCGTGTAGAAACCGTCGTTATCCAGGTCACCGCTAAAGCCGACGGTTGCATAGTCTACCCACACATAGCCGTCATTTTTTTGCAGCTTCTTCTGCGCCTGCTGGTTTTTCTCCTGCGTTTGTCTATCGGTCTTTTTTGTCTCGTCAATTTTTCTGCGCATCGTTTTGACGGTGGTTTCAGTCGCGCCGGGTGCACGCAACGTGCTGATCGTAACGCGCTCTGAGCGCTGCTCCGTGTCATCTTTGGCCATAGCTGAATGAGCGCTGCCCAAAGCAAAAACGATCGTCGTCAGCAGAGGAATACACATGTATCGTTTTTTGGCATGTTTGCTTGAGATATTCATGGCGGTCTCCAATAAATCCGTGTACATGAATTTAAGCAGTTTCAAGCTGAACGGATTCTTAATAGCGATCCTGGCGGTGCGCCAAAAATCACAGCTAACGTTCAGTTTCGGTTCAGTTCAACTGCAGCCAGCTTTAGTAGTTTGTATGCTTGCAGGATTACAGCATGATTAGTGCGATTAATGTAAGGTAACGTCTGCGTAGTGCGCAGGTAAAATAGTTGTCACACCAAACGGAGCAGAGCAGCGAGCTCTCGTAATGGTCAAAGGTTTGAGCTGAAAGGAACTTGCCTGGATGATAGCAATGATGAAAGCAGTGCAGTCGTGGTTAGCAAAAGATCCCGACCCGCAAAGTCGAGCTGAACTTGAACGCCTGATCGAATTAAACGATACCACTGAAATCGGGCGCCGATTTAGCGGTCGCCTGCAGTTTGGCACCGCTGGTCTGCGTGGCGTGGTGGGCGCGGGGCCGGCGCGCATGAACCGGCTGGTTGTGCGCGAGACGACTGCCGGTCTGGGACAATACGTTTTGTCTGAGGTCGCTAACGCCGCGCAGCGTGGTGTTGTCATTGCATACGACGGCCGGCTCGATTCACGCCGCTTCGCCGAGGATGCGGCAGGCGTATTTCTGGCATTGGGCTTTAAAGTTTATATAACGGCAGACGTTGCCCCCACGCCGCTAGCGGCCTTTGCCGTTCTCAAGCTGCAGGCTGCCGCTGGTATTGTCATCACCGCCAGCCACAATCCGCCTGAATACAACGGCTATAAAGTGTACTGGCAGAATGGCGCGCAAATTATCCCGCCGCATGATGTCGGCATAGCGGCTGCTATAGAAACCGCTGCAATGCAAAATATTGATTGCAACGCAGTTGACGTTGCCGTGCAGGAGGAGAAACTCGTTATTCTCGACGCGCAGTTCAATCGAGATTATTGCGCGGCGATTATCGACAATGAATTATTTCGTTATCGTATTGGACCGGGCGTGGTGAGCGTAGCTTACACGGCAATGCACGGCGTCGGAGCACAACTCGCGGAATCATTACTGCGTCAGGCGGGTGTGACTCAACTGTTCTCGGTTGCCGCGCAGCGTGAGCCTGACGGTCTATTTCCAACAGTGAACTTCCCCAATCCCGAAGAACCCGGCGCGATGGACGCCGTTATCGCGCTGGCAAAGCAACACAACACAGAGCTTGCGTGTGCAAACGACCCCGATGCCGACCGTTTGGCCGTAGCGGTACGCCACAACGGCGACTATCGCATGTTAAGCGGTGATCAAATCGGCATTTTGTTGGGTCACTTTGTATTGCAACAGCGCCATAATTTCACCCCGATTATCGCTGCGACCATCGTCTCATCGAGCATGCTTGAGGCGATTGCAAAGCAATTTGGCGCGGTTTTTTTACAGACCTTAACCGGCTTCAAGTGGCTGGCCAATGCAGCAATGCAGCGTGAGGACGAAGACCATCAGTTTCTGTTCGCCTATGAGGAAGCGTTAGGCTACGCCGTGGGCCGTCAGGTTCGCGATAAAGACGGGCTTTCGGCTTTGGTGGCCTTTGCGCAAATGACCGCACAGCTGCTAGCCGCAGGAACCACGGTTTTGGAGCAGTTGGAGATGCTGTATCGGCGTTACGGCTTGTATGCAACCGCACAGCGAAATATTGCCACTCAGCCTGGAGATTTATCAATTGGCGCGATATTACGTGCAGCACAGCCAGCGACCATCGCCGGGGTTGCCGTCGAGGCCATAGAAGATCTGCAAACCAGTACGCGACGGTTTGCTGATGGGCGCGTGGAACAAATGGAGCTGCCGCACAGCGACGTTTTGATTTACCGACTGGCAGGAGGCGGGCGGGTAATTGTGCGCCCGTCCGGTACCGAACCGAAAGTGAAGTGCTATTACGAAGTGATACAGCAAGTTGATGACGCAGAAGCATTCTCCGTGGCGGAACAACGTGCTCAGGAGGCGCTCGCAACTCTGCTGGAGCAACACCAAAAATCGCTTGCTGCGCTAACAAGTCGCCCGCCAGGCTAGCCGAGAGCAGTCATTTTTTTCGAACACAGCCGGGCAACGAGCACAGCATTTCAAACACAAGGTTGGCGGCCAACAAGGCGGTATTGCCGCTAGGGTCATAAGGCGGCGACACTTCCACCAGGTCGCAGCCAACAAGATTTAGCCCAAAACAGCCACGAATAATCTCCAGCCCCTGCGAGCCTGTTAGCCCGGCTGGTTCCGGCGTGCCGGTGCCGGGCGCCACCGAGGGGTCGAGGCCGTCGATATCGAAGCTAAGGTAGGTCGGTACGTCGGCGCCAATCTGTTGTCGCACTTCGCCCATCAGCGGCGCCAGCGATTTGTACCAGCACTCCTCAGCTTCAACCACTCTAGCCCCCTGCTTGCGTGACCAGTTAAAGTCGTCGGGTTCATAGCCGGTGGCGCGCAAACCGATTTGCACCATTTTTGTTGGCTGAATTAAACCCTCCTCAATGGCGCGGCGAAATACGCTGCCATGGGTGATCTCCTCGCCGAACATGGTGTCGTTGACGTCGGCGTGCGCGTCAACATGCACCAGCGCCACCGGGCCGTGTTTTTTTGCAACGGCGCGCAGTATGGGCAGCGTGATGGTATGGTCGCCGCCAATAGTTGCGGTCTTGGCGCCGTGGCTAAGTACCTCGTCGAAAAAGTGTTGGATGATGTCAATAGATTTCATCAGGTTGTAGCTGTTTAACGGTACATCGCCCACATCTGCTATTTGAAACGAGTCGAACGGTGCAGCGCCGGTGGCCATGCCGTAGGGACGTACCAGCGTGGATTCGGCACGAATCTGGCGTGGTCCGTAACGCGTTCCATTACGGTTACTGGTGCCGATATCGAAGCCAACGCCGGCGATGGCAACATCGAGTCCGGCGGCGCTGGCTTGCGCCGGCAAACGAAACATCGTGCCGGGGCCGGAATAGCGAGGCATTTCATTGCCACTTAACGGTTGATTGTAGCGGCTTGTCATCGTTTTATTCCTCTAGTCTGAAGTGCGACAGCGCAGATCTCACGGCTCGATAGCAGTGCGTAACCTTGTGATAAATTGTTTATGAAGTATATGTATATCATTGAAAAATAAATTAATAGTCTCGAAAGAAAAGCTTTAAAATAGCATTTACAGCTAAAACCTGACGTACTACATTAACAGCCAATGTCATTGTTTTCCAAACCGCTGCATCGCATACTCGCCATTACTCAAATTTACAGTCACCCACCATGTTAAAACGCGATTTCACCGAAGACCAGCACATGTTTCGTGCCGCTTACCGTAAGTTTCTGCAGCAGGAAATTGTGCCGCATATGGAGCGCTGGCGCGAGCAGGGCATTGTGGACCGTGAGGCGTTCACCAAGGCTGGCGCTAACGGTTTTCTGATGGTGTGGCCCGATGAGGAGTTTGGCGGCAGTGGCGACAACGACTTCCGGTTTGAGCAAATTATTATTGAAGAAACAGGCTATGCGATGGTGTCCGACTGGTACAACACGCTGCATAGCCGGTTAGTAGGTACTTACTTATCCCGTTTAGGTAGTCGCGAGCAGCAGCAACGTTTCTTACCCGCGTGCGTTGCCGGTGAGTGCATTCTCGCCATCGCCATGACCGAGCCGGACGCCGGCAGCGATCTCGCCGGCATACGCTCTACTGCGAAGGATATGGGCGATCACTATTTGCTGAATGGCTCAAAGACCTATATTTCGAACGGCGTTAACGCTGATCTAGTGATTGTGGCGGCAAAAACTGACCCCGAAAATTACCCTCACACTATGGGATTGTTCCTCGTGGAACGTCACATGGAAGGTTTCGATCGCGGCCGCAACCTGTTGAAAATGGGCATGAAAGCGCAGGACACTGCGGAGCTGTTTTTCAACAATGTGAAGGTACCGAAGGCCAACGTGCTGGGCGATGCGGATAGGGGCTTTCA
>JBBKXJ010000164.1:0-5205 GCA_037969395.1 Pseudomonadales bacterium | reverse complement strand
CCCGCACCACACCGTCAGCTGACGCCAACAAATTACGGGGACGCTCATCATCGAATGCCCTATTGCCAACGCTGATCCAGTGCTGAATTTGTTCCTCGTTGCCACCGACAAAACGGTATAGCGCCTGGTAGATACGTACCAGGTCCACGGCGACTTTTCGCGCTTCCTCGGGCAACACCAGGGTGCTATCCGTCTCCAGCCGGACAAAACTCTCAGTGCTAAGGTTCAACAGTGTGGCGATCTGAATGGGATCCAGCTTCAATACACGCTGCACGTTCGAAACCGCTTTGTTGAGGACATGATCTGGCGTCATGGTCATTCCGATTGTCGGTCGGCTGTTTGTCGCATCGCGCGGTTGCGAATCAACATGCTGGTCGTTGGATAATACTATGAGTAATATCGGTATGTCCTTGCCGAATGACACAGGCCTCGGTGCAAGGACCATGATTTCCATAGCAATATGCTCTATAACACCATGAGTGTGCGGTACCCTGCATTTAATGCACTACAACTGAATTCGAGGGCCTGAGCGGCCGGCGGCAGCGACCTGCTCCGTGTGGTCTCGATTGCGCGCCGCAACTCTATTTTGATATGTTCTTTAGAAATTCTTATCCAACATATATCATCAAATTCGATTAATTAACAACCAATCATGGCAAGCGATTTCTGTCGGGACAGCCAAATTACCCAAATATTGCCTACACCCTTCAGATCGTAGGTCGGCCGGCGACCGGCGGACATGCTGAATACGTCGGTAGAAGCCTGGGCGGTGATGGAGTTAATCGGGCGAGTGGAGCATGGCATCACGGTATGATGCAAGCGTTGCTTGGCAATCGCATCGTAAGTTGCTCGCGTTTTTCATGTTGAAACCTCGCAGTGTTTTTAAAATAATGACGAAACGAAGCGCTAGGTCAGCGCGTCGAAACGGGCGCACATCGCAAGCTTTGTCGCATACCATTCGGCATGGCCAGGTGTATTGGCGTTGGCAAAATGCGCGCGCTGGAATTCAAGCTTCGTTGCAATAGCCTTTTTCTGTGTCGGCGTCAGCGCAGCAACAACAAGGCACAGCAATGTAGAATCAACATCCGTAATGTCTTCGGTGCTGTGCGCGTTCATCATTTGATAGTTCATAGAAAAGCCTCGTAGTCGGCATCGAAAATCCCCTGCCCTCGGTCGTCCGGCAGATAAGTGAATCCGTGCGTGACAGGCTCAATGCCATACAGTCGTGGCGATGCCCGACGATCGCCAATAACGCGCACACCCAAAACATGAGGGTCATAATCGTCCACCAAGTCATAAAACAAATCGTTGGTATCCAGTTGACGCAAAGCAATAGGCACCGCATCAAGCAATGAATCAGCGGGAGCAACGCACGTTGTAATTCCTAACAGCTTGCCGGTCGAACGACGTACCGCCGATAATCTGATTTCAAACAGAATTTTTTCCATACATCCCCCGTGTTTTTAAAAATGCACGGCACGCGCCATGCGCCTGTCCGGCTGGCGAAGTCCGGGGAGCCAGGCTGCAATGGCAAAACAACGGGAGGGGATCACCCACCCAACACACGCACGCAGTAAGTGTGTTGGGCAAGCGGAACGCGCAGTCTTGCAGCGCAGCGAAAGATGGGGAAACCCTTGTTTTGGCCGCAGGCGTCCATAGCAGTGCGGCAGGGGCAGCGCCCCTTAGCAACTAAAGATGCTGTAGTTGCACAGCATGGCCGCAGGCCACCCGCAGGGCTGGGCAGGTGCTTGCACCTGGGCGAGTGCGGCGCAGGGGGTGGCCGAATAAAGGCGCGCCAGCGCATCACTTTCCGCAGTGCCGCATAGCGGCGCTGCCAGAGCACGCCCTATCACGGCCGCAGGCGGTGATGTGCTCTCGCGTCAGCGACTCGCAAGGCGTGTCCCTTTTAAGGGATAAGCGTCTAGCGAACCTGGAGTGGCGCGTCCGGACGCCCGACAAAATGAATATTTTAGCTACACAATGATGTTATTTTCTATCAATAAAATATTGACTAAACGACTTTAAGCTATTGTTAAGAATATGAATATACTTACAGAATAAGCCAATAAACATTAAAGTAGATTCTAATTTACCGCGGCTGATGCACACGTTTACTAACAAGAAGAAAAGCGTTGCCGGCATTGGAGTCCGGCGCCGACCACCAAAAACGCACCGCGCCAGCAACGCCGTTTTTCTAAAAGTTGGCGGTTATCGCAGCTACCTGGTCACTACACCTTGTTACTTAGAGTTTCTGGGATTAACGTCAGCCACTCTCGTGCTCGCTTTGCCGCTTGCGTGCTATCGTATGCCAAACTGTGTGAATGCAATAACCGATGCCTGACAACTCCCTGATTCGCTTAACGCGTGTTTATAAAACCTATCACGAAGCGGGGCGCCAGCGCGATGTGCTCGATGGCGTCTCTGTGGAGTTTGCCGAGGGTAAATTTATTGCTATTCAAGGGCGCAGCGGTTCGGGTAAATCAACGCTGCTGAACCTACTGGCAGGTATCGATATTCCGGACTCGGGCGAAGTGCGCATCAAGGGGAAGATTGTCAATCAACTCAACGAACATCAACGTACGATGTTTCGACGGCAGCATATTGGCTTTGTGTTCCAGGCGTTCAATCTGATTCCAACGCTAACGGTCGGCGAAAATCTGATGTTTCCGCTTGAGCTGAATGGCATTTCGTTTGCTACTGCGCGCGACAGGGTCGACGCGATCCTGGCCGAGTTTTCACTTGCCGATCGATTACACAGTTACCCCGATCGTCTCAGTGGTGGCGAGCAACAGCGCGTCGCCATCGCCCGCGCCATTGTGCACAACCCCGCTATCGTCCTGGCCGATGAACCGACGGGTAATGTGGATATCGAAACCGAGCGTCACATACTCACGTTACTACAGCGCTTGCCGAGAGAGCATAACATCACAGTGATTGCCGCGACCCATAGTCCAGAGGTTGCCAATATCGCCGACACGGTGTGTCGGCTTGAACGCGGCCAGTTAACAGCGTAAGTGCGCTGATTAAAATGGCTACCACGAGTACACGATTGCGCCTGGCCTACCGACATTACTTACGTCACCCGTGGCAGTTTTTTCTCAGCGTACTCGGCATTGGATTGGGCGTCGCTGTCGTGCTCGCCATCGATCTCACCAATGCCAGCGCAAAACGGGGTTTTGATCTGGCGAACCAGGCAATTGCCGGCACTATCACCCACCAAATCTACGGTACACAAAAGACAATCGATGAAACCGTGTATCGCGATTTGCGCGTGCTACACGGGTTTACAGAAATCGCGCCTGTTGTCACGGGTAAGGTCATCGTTCGCGACAAAGAGGGAAATCAGAGAAAATTTAAGTTGTTGGGTGTCGACCCATTGGCTTTTATCGGAACAGATACAACGACGCGGCCGAACGCCCTGGCATCGCCACTGCCCGCCACGACAACCTCCCTCATTAAGCAGCCAGCGCAACTGCTAACACAACCCAATGCGGTGATTGTCTTGAAGAGTGCCGCGCGAGCGTTGGGTATCACCGGGCCCACAAACATCGAAGTGTGGGCAGGCAGCGCGCAGCATACGCTGCAGGTGACGGACATCGTGGAAGACCCGGACACACCGCAAGCACAAGCACTTCGCTCCACGTTTATCGCCGACATATCCACCGCACAAGATATCCTTCAATTGACAGGCCGATTGTCGCGCATCGATGCCACATTGAACGCGGCCCGAGCGGCTGAGTTGCAGAGCAAGCTACCGAACCCGTTAGTGTTAGAGACATTCGGTATGCGCGGCAATGCAATGCAGCAGATGACGCGTGCATTTCAAATCAATCTGACGGCGTTGAGCCTGCTTGCCCTGTTGATAGGTGCGTTTTTAATCTACAACAGCATCACCCTGTCGATTCTCCAACGTTTCGAACTCATCGCCACGGTGCGTACTCTCGGCTTAAACCGTTATGAGCTGATTGGCATGGTCATCATGGAAGCGCTTGTGCTCGGCCTGTGTGGCACCTTGCTGGGCACAGTGCTGGGCATCGGGTTAAGCCAGGTATTGCTTGGGTTCGTGGCGGCCACGATAAACGATCTTTACTTCGCTGCTGAAGTGCAAGCGCTGGCTTATACACCGTGGATTGCGATCAAAACCGCTATGCTGGGGATGGGCGCAACGGTACTAGCGGCTATTGTGCCGGCGCGCGAGGCGAGTCGAATTACACCGGCCATGGCGCAATCGCGGTCCCGGCTGGAAACGGCAAACCGCAGGCTATCGCCACGACTCTTTATCGCTGCGCTACTCGCGGCGGTCGCGTCGGTGGCCATTTTTGTGTTTAGCGGCCGCAGCATAGTTGCCGGCTTCGGCGGACTGTTTCTGATCGTCGTTGCGTTTGCATTGATGACACCGGCTTTATTGGTGGTACTGATCAGTGCCGCCAAACCAATGATGCATAAACTATTGGGCCTTGTCGGTACCATTGCTGCCCGCGGTGTGCTGGCCTCGTTGAGTCGCACCCAGGTGGCGGTCGCTGCGCTTGCCATTGCGCTCTCCGCCACCGTGGGTGTCGCGCTGATGATCGGTAGCTTCCGAGTGGCCGTCGAAGGCTGGCTTGAGAGTTATGTGAGTGCGGATATTTATATCACCCGACCACGTGACGCGCGGCATGAGGGCATAGAGCAAGCGACGATTGATCGCATCAGTGCGTTACCGCAGGTTGTTAATGTCTCAAGTTTTCGCCGCCACGAATTCTGGCGTGGTGACCAGTTGACGCAAGTGTACGTTAAGAGTTTGCCTGAGCAGGCTTTTGACCGCTACGATTTTGTGCACAGCCGGAATAAAAATCGCTGGCAGGCGTTTACCAACAGCGACAGCGTGATTGTCTCCGAATCGTACGCGTATCATCGCGCGGTAAAGAGTGGTGACGACGTCGTGCTGGCGACCCCAACGGGTGACAAGTCGTTTACCATTATCGGGGTTTATGCTGATTACGGTTCCAACAGGGGCGTCGTCACGATGCACGAGGCCACGTACTTACAACATTGGCCGCGGTCCAAACCAAGCGCCTTACACGTTTACCTTGAGTCGAGTGCAGATGTCGGTGAGATATCGGCCAGGCTACGCGACGACGTGCTCGCGGCGGAAAACCTGGAAGTCAACTCTAACAAGAGTCTCAGAAAAATCGGCCTGGAGGTTTTTGATCGCAGCTTTGCGAT
>JBBKXJ010000163.1:0-9491 GCA_037969395.1 Pseudomonadales bacterium | reverse complement strand
ATCTATCCATGAGTATGCCATTGTATTTGCTTCCTTTTGATCTCACGTATAGCCATCTCCGAAACCTGGATTCACGGTGGACATAAACCCGATTGCGGCTCAGTGTGTCCGGCCTTGCTGTGGGCAGTTGCTCCAGCTTCGTCCTCAAAGTATAGATTATTGCCGTCAATAGAGAAGACGCCAAATTCATTGAATGGAGCGCCGTAAAAATGTCCATGTTCTGATAGGCATAAAATGTTGATCGGCAAAGCAGGGCGCTCATCAGTATCCATGATGACTTTTTTGCAGGAACGCTCGAACAGGTTTGTTGCAGCGTTATCCCACCTGAGTTTCATTGAATTGTGTGTTTGTCTGGCGGTGTCGTGTGCATGACGAACAAACAATTCGGGCTAGCCATGTGCTGCAGATCCTCCATTCTATAGCCAAACCAAGGCTTTCGGTCGAGACGTGGTGTGTAAGCAAACCGCAATCGTAGCGGCGCACTGTTAGCGTAGCATTATCTGCTGAATGCGCCCGGTGTTGCGCACCCTGGGATTGAGGGTTTTGAGGCTTTCGGGCAAGGATTTTATCGCTGACTCAGCCGCATCTAAGGATTCATAGAGTCCGTACGTGATGGTATACCACGTCTTCTGGTCAGCATTTCGAACGGCGACATAAGCGGCTTGATCTTGCAAATGGCGGTTCTGGATAAAGGCCCGGCTGCTTGCTTCTTTGGTGAGGCTGAGCAGCTGCAAGGTGTAGCGGTCCGAGGCCAGGCCGGCGAACCATTCGGTGGAACGCGGCTGTGTCGTAGTACCCTTTTGCGCGAGACTAGTGGATTTCTGCGCCGGTCGTTGCACGCTATCTTCGCTTCCTAGGCCAACTAACGCTGTTTTGAGCGGCGTGGCACCAACTGTGTGAACAGCGTTTTTGCCAGGCTTTTTCTCGAGTGGTCTCCCGTCGGTCAGCAATGAATCTTACAGCCGCCACTCAGAACGCCCAATGGAGTGACTCCGCTACTCATGGACCCGGCCATGAGCTGACTTAAAAACCCCGCCGAAGCGGGGTATCTATGGCATTTAACAAAATTTCTATTTCAATTTTATTTCTCGCATATAGTAGTCACCGGTAATTTTACGCATAGCTGGATAGTTCTTCTGCGCATATTCGGTCGTTTCTTTGTTTCTGGCTTCTCCCCATTCTTTCATGAAGGCTTCGTGACGCTCCTTGTTGGGAGCCAGATCCGCCGTGTCGGCGAATTTGACCACCAAGATCAAATTAAAATCACCACTGTGCGGCAAGTCACTGCGAAAAATCGAATAGCTTTCTATATGCCCAAGCTTTTTCTCCACTTCGTTGCTGGCGACCCATGTGTTCTTGATCCCCTCCAAGTAGGCGTCACCCATGTTCGAGTCGACTCGCACAGTGGTAAGTGACCAAACGGCTTCGCTGACTTCATAGTCCTTGTAAGGCTCCAAATCAGCGAACGCGGCCCCTGAAAACGCAATTAATATGAGCGTCGCAATACACGATTTAGTGTTCATAAATAGATCTCCCAATATTAGTTTGATTGTTTGGTGTTCGACCGTAATATAACATGCGAAGGACCTGCCACCTCCCTATATCGCCAATGACAGCGTACTCAGCCACGAGCTGTCGCTCAAGCTAGCCAACTTGTTAGTTTGCGAACTGGTAGAACCGGCCAATTGCTGTCGGTGACTGGTATAATTCACTACCATGCATCTGCCATTCTCACGGCTGGAATTTCTACAAGTATTCTCGGTTTACAACCAGAGTATTTGGCCCATTCAAATTCTTGTCGCTGCTCTCGGCGCAGTCGCTATCGCACTTCTCTTCTCAAGCAAGGATTGGGCCGGCAGGTCAATCGCAACAATTCTTGCGATGTTCTGGACAATCATGGGTGTCGGCTACCACTGGTTGTTCTTTTCTAAAATAAGTGCGGGCGCGTATCTGTTTGGCGGGCTATTCCTGGTCGCGGCTTTGATCTTCTTAGTCGAGGGAACTGTTAAAAATCGCGTACGCTTTGTGGTTTCGTGGGACTTTCGAGGCTGGTCGGCATTGATGCTTATTGCGTATTCGTTTGTCGTCTATCCGATTTTGGGGCTGGTCGCCACGCATCCCTATCCGGTAACGCCGCTATTTGGGGTAGCCCCTTGCCCGACGACAATCTTCACACTTGGGCTGCTATCGCTCGCATCGCATCCACGACCAATGCTATTAGCCGTGGTGCCGATCGTGTGGGCCGCGATCGGCGGTACTGCTGCGTTCTTACTTGATGTCCCGCAAGACTGGGGATTATTCGCGGCTGGCTTAATCTGGGTAACCGTATGGATTAGCCAACGCAGGGCATGTGTTCCGGGGACGGCAGGTTAGGGTCGCGAGGGGTCTGTCGCCGCTGCCAACATCGAACGACAGCTTACGCCGATGATAGTCGCCGCTCAACCGACCCGCTTAACGGCCTGTGAACAGACAGACACTTTATTGTGGTTTGTTATTGCCCAGATTCGTCACATTATCGGTTGAATCTGCGCTTATTCTGCGAAAGACCCTAATGCTATAATATTTTCAACCTATGTATGTATTCCAACCTAAAGTGCCCCACACTTTTTGATGCTCTCCCAAACGAATTCCCTATTCAAATTGCGGTCTTTAGAACCCCCTTACGACTGACAATAGCCAGCCAGGGTTGTTGTGCCAAGGGTTTACCTTCCGGTCTGTAATAATGGTGCAGCACTTCAAAATCGGCGTTTTCCAAATAGACTTTCGACGCGTCAATCTGCATGTAGTGTCCGTAGCGCTGACCTGCCCAACATTCATCATCTCCTCGTGGATTGGAAGAAAATAAAATTCCCCCAGTCCGCAACGCGCGATGTAGTTGCTGCAGAACCCGTGGTAATTCCTGACTGGGAACATGAAAAAGTGACGCATTGGCAAATATACCGTCGAATCGCTGTGGTGCTAATGACAAGCTAAGGAATTGTTGGTGCAGAATTTCACATTCCGTCAGTTCCCTGGCCATTCGACAGAACTGCGCACTCCCGTCCAAGCCGACGGGTCGATGACCTAACGCTTTAAAGTACCGCACATCGCGACCAGGTCCGCAACCAAAGTCCAGGATATCCAATACTTGGGAACGAGGAAATTCTCGCAGAAAGTGATAGTAGTTCTGGGATACATCATGATCCTTGGTACCAAGCCAAAATGACTCAGCGTTGGCGTTATAATGCGCCAGAGTTAACATCTCAATTTCCGCTAAATGGGTCAAATTTTAGCCCATGATCCCGACTCTTCCTCTGTTAATTATTGTAGCATTCTCATGAACCCCAGCCCACTAATCGAATCGCTACAAGAAATATCCGTACGACTAGCCCTTGCGGCGAAAGCGAGTGATCTAAGGCATCAGCTGCAGATCGCAAATCAGTGTTGTGACAACCTGAGTATGCGCGGATTTAACACCCCTTCTGCACCCAGTGTCGTTTCTCCCAATTCAAAACAATTGTATGTTGGTGTGGTTAGCCACGCCGTAGGTAGCGGAGCAGACATTGGCATCTTCGGCTGCACCGAAGTTGGGTTATTGATCCGTCAGGCTGACTCTAACATTCCGGTCCTAATCACGACCGAACTGCACGCCAAGGCGGTGCTGGAGTTCGCACTCAAATAAAGGCGGAACCAGGTACGCCGGTAATAGCGATGAAAACGTCAACGTATGCCAGCTACCGAGCCCTTACACCTACTGCGCATATGACACTACCAGCTGCACTCCGCGCGCGCGATTGGTTCGCGTGTCTCGCTGCCGTCTGCCGCGGCGAAAATCTCAAAACAATTGCCGCTACCGTCGCGCAGCAAGCGGCGCTCTATGGTTTCGGTGCGGCGTTCAGTATAAACGGTACGGGTTGGCTGATCTGCGCGATACTCAACGTAAGGCCGCTGATGACGTGCGTGGTGCACGCTGTTGGCGATCAACGAGCCAATTAAAATGCCGCCTACCAGATACTCGCCACGGTGCGAGCGGTGCCGTTGCACGCTCCGGTGGATGCGAGGATGGTAACTGTGGTGACCGCCGCGATGCCCATCATAGCCATGACTGCCGCCGGCAAGTGTAGTTGGGCTGGTCGCCACCGTGATTATCGTTACTAATAGGGGTGCTAGAAGTTTCATATACGCCTCCGCTTGGCTGTTTAATAGGCTGTCTGATATTCAGTCTACAGAATCAGACTGAATAGGCGCTGAATCGATTCAATATAGCTGCTGAAAGTCGCGCGACACGGCGGGGGTCGGCGCACCGCAGCGGCGGACTGCAGTCCGGGATTTGTCTGGCGATTGCAAAGCGACGGTGGCAGCGCCACGGACATTGATGTCGGTACTGTCATTTGGAGCGCGCACGAGTATTCTCGCCGGGGGCTGCCGCGTGCGAACACCGGAATGTTCGCGCGCCACCCGCGCCAGTCCGACCACTTTTTGCACAACCGCAATCTCGAATAGCAAATCTTTGTTTTGCCAGGCCGAATCCGCCCTTGGCCAATTTGCCATATGCACGGAAATCGGCGCGCTGGCATCTACGCTGCGCACCAGATTCTGATACATATTTTCGGCGAGGAACGGCACAAACGGTGCCATCAGCTTGTGTACCGACTGCAGGCAATCATACAAAGTCAAATACGCCGCCTGGGTGTCCTCCGGGACCGAGGACTTCCAGCAGCGACGCCGGTTGCGAAGTACGTACCATTACTGAGCTGATCAACGCAGGCCTCGATCGCCTCGCCCGCGGTCCTGGCGTCGAATTGGTCCAGCGCTTCGGTAACAGTCGTTATGGTCTGGTGCAACAGTGCCAACGCTCACCGATCGATTTCCGGCCGCCGTTCGAGCGCGATGTCACGACTGAGATCGATCTTATACAAGCGCGCGTACAGCACAAAAAAACCGTATGTATTCCAGAACGTATTGATAAACGAACTGGCTACGTCTGCGAAGATCTCAATCGAAATACGCTCTGGCACATCCGGCGACGAACGTGCCAGAAAGTACCAGCGCAGGGCGTCGGCCGCAACCGTATCGAACACATCTTACGGATCGATGATGTTGCCCACCGACTTCGACATTTTCTTGCCATCTTTGTCAACGATCAGATTCAGGCAAATACAGTTATTGTACGCGACGCTGTCTGAAACCAGCGTGGCGTGATAGAAGGGTCTTCGACTTCCTTGTAACCGAGCGCCAGCTCATGCGATGACAAGGTCGCGCCAATGCGCGGATCGTAGGGCACAACCTTGTATCCCTGATAGATCAGATCCTTGTCCCGGATTTTCTTGAGCAAGTTCCAGACGGATTGAATGTAGGTGTTGTCCAGCGTGCAATAGGCTTCGTCCAGGTTGATCCAAAAACCCATACGCTCGGTCATTTTCGCCCAGTCACTGAATCACCCTGGACGAAGTCTATCTATCCCGGGTAGATCGTGTTCAATTTCTGATGCGGGTGGTTTACAATTCTTTTTCATGGAATGTCTTGAGCTGTTGCTACCTGGATGTTGAACCTGTTGATGGTCGTCAAAATACTGGTTGGTTGAAGCGTTAGCTGTATATTTTAAGTTCTCGCGCCTCACGTACTTTGTCGGGATCTGTGTTGCAAGGTACATTTTCGATGCGCGTGGTGTACCAGGATGGTAGCTCGGCTTCTTTTGCGCCTTCAAGAACATGCCTTTTATACCAGGAATACGGTAGAAGCTCGGCATTAATGTTAATGGCAAAATAGGTTAGCGCCTTCACGACTCCTCTATCCTCGGTAACTATTTCGACGAGTTTTTCGTTGTAGCCATAACCCAGACCCTCTTGACGATCAAGTTCCGGTTTTTCGTCTACAGCAATTTCGAAGAGTACGCCTAACACCTTATCAGAGCGGGAAACCGTAATGTCGCACTTACTGGATCCGTCCCTTGTGCTGTTTTTGTGGAAAGCCAACGTGTGGTCGGGAAGTTCGCCTACGCATAGCGCCAATGCTGAAGGCACTCTTGCTCTAAGCCTCTTGATTGACATATTGGAGCCGTACGCGAAATATAGTAATTTTCTCATAATATTCTCAGGTAGCTAACGCTGCGGTAACTGGCATATATTCCGTTGGTTGTTTTACGCATATAATCAGGCGCCGCCCCTGCCTGAAACAACCAACAGAAAAATGTGCGGTTCGTTGCCCAGGTAATGCAGCTCCTCTACGATAATAGCCCAAGCCTTAACATTCAAACGACAAACCTCGAAACAAAGATACTCAACTACATAAACAGGGTCTCTACTCAAATCTGCGATGTGCGAATTACGCTCGCGACATCTGCCAGCACAAAGTCTCGCTGGCTAAATCTAAAGTTCGCATGAATTGTGAGCTATCTTCATGAAATTCATTAGCTTACAAGATTTTCATAGATTCCGCATTGGCTGCAGGTCGGAAATTAATTATGCATTACCATTCTGATGAGTGAAAACACCGGGGTCAATATCCGTCAAGGAATATACCCAGCTTAGAAAACGAGTTGAATGACGGGTTCGATTCGCGAAGGGCCAGTCGAGGCTACTAGCAGCCGCGAGTCGAAGATGCGACTTATACAGTCAGCCGCGGTTAGTTCGTGATACAAATTTTATTCTGAGCATAGATCCGGTTGACACTAACGTTACGTTAGCTGTGTTACCCGGAAATTTATCAAAGCAGGTTGCATGACTAGCGCATCAATAACAACATTATGCTCCGTTCATTTCTGTTAGCGAAAACGCTCAATTCCTGACGTATCACGCCAGTTTTATTACCGCGAGTATCAGGTAAATTTGACCAACGATTTCCCCGTCATCTCTTCCGGCTGCGGCAGCTCCATGATTTTCAGTAGAGTGGGGGAAATATCCGCTAACCCGCCCTCCTCCATCTCAATCTGCCCCTCTCGTTGATTAACGTAGATACACGGCACCTGCTCGCAAGTATGGGCGGTGTGAGCTTGACCGGAGTCCGGGTCGTGCATCTGTTCCACGTTGCCATGGTCAGCGGTAATCACACATTCGCCGCCCGCCTGACGTAAGGCTTTAATCACTCGGCCGAGACAATGATCTACCGTCTCGACAGCTTGCACCGCAGCGTCAAAGTTGCCGGTATGACCCACCATGTCGCCGTTGGCATAGTTGCAAACAATGAGGTCATATTTTTCACTGGCTATGGCTTCTACCAGCTTGTCGGTGATCATGGGTGCGCTCATTTCCGGTTGCAGGTCATAGGTCGCTACCTTCGGCGATGGTATCAGTATGCGATCTTCATTCTTGTAGGGCGACTCCTGGCCACCATTAAAAAAGAAGGTGACATGCGCATATTTCTCTGTTTCGGCGATGCGTAGCTGGCGCATACCGTTAGCGGCAATGTATTCGCCCAACACATTAGGCAATGCGTCCGTGGGGTATGCGCAGTGGCTATCGATATCCTCCGCATACTCGGTGAGCGTGACATGGTCGCCCAGCTTGGGCCGACGCTTTCTCTCGAAACCGTCAAACGTATCATCCACCAGCGCGCGGGTCAGTCCCCGACTTCTATCGGCTCGAAAATTCATCCAGATGACCACATCGCCATCCTCAATCCGCACCGGCGCGTCGGTGTTTGCACATATCGCCGTCGCTTGCACGAATTCGTCATTCTCGCCACGCGCGTAGGCGTCTGCTAACGCAGCCTCGGCCGTGTCGGCTGTGTAGTCGGCCCGGGCCGCCGTCAACAAATCGTAGGCTGTTACAACCCGTTCCCAGCGTTCGTCGCGGTCCATCGCAAAATAGCGGCCGATGAGCGAGGCGACGCGACCGCTACCCAGGGCCCTTAATTTCTCATCCATATCGCGCAGGGATTTTTCGGCACTACGTGGCGGCGTATCGCGCCCGTCAAGAAACGCATGCACGAAGACCGACTGCGCGCCGCGTTTCGCCGCAAGCTCTGCCATGGCATAAAAGTGCTGTTCATGACTATGTACACCGCCGGGCGATAGCAGCCCGAGGAGATGCACTTGCTTGCCAGTCTGCACTGCCTTATCGACTGCCGTGCACAACGCTGGATTGTCGAAGAAGCCTCCATCATCAATATCCTTGTTGATGCGGGTAAAGTTTTGATAAATCACGCGTCCAGCCCCCATAATCGAGTG
This sequence comes from Pseudomonadales bacterium, assembly GCA_037969395.1. Taxonomy (GTDB): domain Bacteria; phylum Pseudomonadota; class Gammaproteobacteria; order Pseudomonadales; family JAUIET01; genus JBBKXJ01. Next base: position 1,345 of record JBBKXJ010000163.1, on the reverse strand, counting down.
ACCCACCTCGGAATTACCCATTTGCTCGGCGGGTAATCCTGCTTCGAGTCCTGATGCTGATAGCAGTGTGTGCGGAGAATTCTGCCACAGTGCGTCCCATTCCGGCGTGTGAGCCGCCGCAATAGCGTTCCCCTCGCTACTCTCCCGGTGGCCCCAGCCGTCGAGAATAATCAGAGCCAGGGGGCTATATTTACTTGTCATTACTTTATTTGGTTGCCCATGTTCGGCCATACAATCTCTCCGCGTTCAGAAGCCCAGAAAATACCCTCTACCTTTTTCATGCCATTTTTTCTAGCGCGCAGCGCCATCGAGCGAGCGGCATCCTCGCCAAATTCCTTGATTGAGAAACTAACACTATTGCTTTTGCCGGGTTCCGTCGGCCAGTGAGCCTCCCAATACCAGGTTTCAATTTCTCGAGAATCGGCTACCCTGTACTTTTTTGCATACTTATATACTCCGGTAACACCGGAGCGGTTGTTTGACCGCAGTATTGACGAAAACTCTTTGCGCGTGAGGGGCGGGAATTTTATAAGTATGTCATCACGATAGTCTTTTGCCAGTCGCAACGCGCTGCGTTTGCCACCGCATTTCTTGTCCGGGAAGTTTTTGATATACATTTTGCCGCGCCGGCGCAAGCTGACCCGCCATGCGTGGGTGTGGTGCGCATCATTATCCATTCTGGAAATACCGTACATTGCGTTACGTTTTTTCTTCTTAATCACAAGTTAGCCTTGTCATTCAAGTTTACAATAAACCGGCGGCACAGGTATCACCACTCTGCTATACATAAGTCCCAATCCAGCCCACCCGAGTGGGGTTGCTTTGTTAAAGTATTTAACCAGTGCTGCGCTTTCGCTCGATACTTCTCAAAACCGGCCGCTTTTTCAAAGGCTGACTGCGCCAGCCTGATCTGCCCCTGTTTTAAATGGGCGTGGCCTAGAATCCAAAATGCCTTACCGTCACAATCGGCATGACTTTTTTTCAACGCCTTTTGAATCGTGCGAATCGCTTTGCCCCATTCATCGGCTTCAAGGTACTTTTCAGCAAGTAAAACATCCAGGCTACCGGAGCTGGAACTTCGTGCACAATCAATAAGAATGCCAGGTATAGGTATCATTTCTGTAATCTACTATTGCGGTCCAGACTTTTCAGCATCGGCTTTTATTGCTTGCCATGGTTGCGCTTCAAGGGCCCTGCTTTGGTAAGACTAAAAAATAAAATCTGTGCTCAGAAAGCCGGATTCGCCGTTGCGAATAATCTCGCTGATCAGCTCTTTGCTCTCCTTGTTGTGTTTCGCCGCCACCAGCGTTCGAATCGAAAACTGGCGCAGCGCATCGGCTACCGA
>JBBKXJ010000162.1:0-5166 GCA_037969395.1 Pseudomonadales bacterium | reverse complement strand
TATTTCAAGCCTTTGGTATTAGGCTCAGTCGCTTTGCCGTCGGCAGAATCCTTCGAAACAACAGGGATAAGCTACCCACTGGCGATGGGCCTTCGTGGTTATCGTTCATTGGACACATGAAGCGGCGAAAAGCGATATAGTGAATATCGCTAACAGCGCACACAGATAGTTTAGCTATTTAACGCCATAATAACCGGTGATATTTTCTTCAGTATTGTTGCGCATATGCAGCACTAATGCTTGCGTGAATGTGTTCTGTTTGAGGTCACTGCCTAAGCACTATATAGCCGATCAATCAGATCATCCAAGCTTTTGCTGTCCACCGGCTTCGAGAGAAACTCGTTAAAACCTGCAGCCAGCAAGCGCTGCCGGTCGCTGTCCGCGGTCATTCCGGTGAGAGCGACAAAGCGGGTACTTTGCATGACGCTTTGTGTTTTGATTTCAGTCAGCAACTCGATGCCATCATCGGCGCCCAGGTTTATATCGAGCAACACAACACCGGGTATGAATGCCGCTAACACCGCTCGAGCGTCGGCGGAAGATTGCGCGATACGTATGTCACGATCGTTGCGTGCTAACAATTCCGCCAAAGCGGTGCATGTCGCAACATGATCGTCGACCAACAGAATATGTTGCCGCTGTGCGATGTTTGCCGGCGCTGGGTCATGCTGACGCTCGCTGCCGTCATGCATTAATTGCGCGACCACACGCGTCAGCGTTATCGCATCAATGGGTTTGCTGAGATACTCGTCAAAGCCCGCTGCCAGGCAGCGTTCGCGTTCGCCGCTCATAGCCTGCGCTGTCAGCGCGAGTAGTGGCGTGGTAATGCCTTGCTCGCGCAGCGTGGTGGCGACCAACAGGCCGTTAACTTTCGGCATTTCAATGTCCAGCACAATCGCATCAAAGCTGCCGTTCGTGCTGCCGGCTTTATCCAGGGCTTGCTGGCCATCGCCGACCGCGTCAATATGCGCCCCCGCTTGTTCTAGAATCTCCGCAATTGCAATTCGCACATCGCGATGATCATCGGCGAGCAAGATGCGGCTATGCTCGGGTAACGCTGATATTCTGCCGGCATCAGCAGCAAGGTATTGGCTGACTGCAAGCACGTTGGTCATGGTTGTTGCGTTGGCATCTGCCGGTGCTGGCAGCACGAGAGTGAATGTGCTGCCTGCGCCGGGAGAGCTATCGACTGTAATCTCGCCGCCCATGCGTTCGACCAGACGCTTGCTGATATTCAACCCCAGACCTGTACCACCAAAGCGCCGCTGAATTGTCGTATCTGCTTGCTCGAACGCCTCAAATAACACGGACAGCTTGTCGGCTTCAATACCAATGCCGGTGTCGTGCACTTGCACCGTCAGGTTGGGCGCTTGATAGGACAAGGTGACGGTGACATTGCCTTGTTCAGTGAACTTAATCGCGTTGCCTATGAGGTTGATCAGTACCTGGCGCAAACGAACTGTGTCGATAAGTAGCAGCGAAGGAATCTCGGAACCGGTATCGAAATGGAAACCAATACCATTTTCTTTGGCCCGCATTTCCATCATGGATTGAAGATCAAGCACGAGCCGCGCAATGTCCGTCGTTTCTTGCTTGATTTCAAGCTTGTCGGCCTCGATTCTCGACAGGTCGAGAATGTCGTCGACGATATCAATCAGGTGTTGACTGTTGCGCCTGATTGCGGCGATACGCTTTTGGTCCAGGTCTGACGTAGCAGAGCGTTCCAGCAATTCCGAATAAGCCATTACGGCAGCCAAAGGGGTGCGAATTTCATGGCTCATATTGGCCAGAAATTCCGTTTTCGCACGATTGGCACTATCAGCGCGTGAGCGTGCACTGATGAGCTCCGCCTCACGGCTGATACGTTCGCTGATATCGGTAAAGGTAACCACTGCACCGCGTACTTCGCCATCTACAATTAACGGTATCGCGTAGTAATCGACCGGGAAGGAGGTGTTGTCAACGCGCCACAGCACTTCTGCCGACAAATGCACTTTCTCACAAAACTGGTGGCTACGCGCAATTCGGCAGTCTTCTGCGGGATAAGGTCGTCCGTCGGCGTAGGTGTGGTGCACCAGTGCATGCATGTTTTTACCCAGCACTTCGGCCTGTGTTCTGAACCCCAGCATTTTAATCGCTGGCTTGTTTATAAAGGTACAGTTGCCGCTGGTGTCTAATCCGTAGATTCCTTCTGCGGTCGAATTCATTAAGGTTTTCAGCCGCGCGGCTTCCTCACGCGCTCGCAGCCGTTGATTGACGACGCTGGAAACATCATTGAGGATACCGATAAAGTGGGTCACCTTGCCGCTATTATCTGTTAACTGGTTAATGGTCAGGTCATTCCAGAACGCATGACCGTCCTTGCGATAATTGCGCAGCGTAACGCGTATGTGTTTGCCACCGGCGATAGCCTCGCGAATCCGCTGCAAAGTCCGTGTGTCGGTGTCCTTGCCTTGCAAGAAACGGCAGTTTTTGCCAATGACTTCAGCCGCAGCATAGCCGGTCATCTTGCTGAAGCCGGTATTGACATAAATCAGGGGTATATCTTCAGTCTGCGCGTCGGCAATCGCAATGCCTTTGTTGGAGACGGCAATGGCACTCTCGTATAGGTTAAGTTGGTCGCGCGAAGCCCGTTGTTTGGCGATGTCGCGAGCTGACGCAAACAGCAGGGTTTGCTTGCCAATCTGGATACTGCAGGCAGTTACTTCAACCGGAAAGCGCGTATCATCGACGCGGTGCAGGGTGCTTTCAAAGCGAAGATCTGTATGAGCTGCTGCGCGCTCAAATATTTCTGCCGTGCGAGCGCGCCCAAATTTTGGGTCTAGCAATTTTAACGGCTGGCCAACTAGATCCTCTACGGAATAACCTGTGGCGTGGGCCATGGCCGGATTGACGTATTGAATCTGACCATCGTGGTTGAGCAGTACATGCAGGTCCGCCGTTCGCTCCGACATACTGCGAAATATATCAGCCGTCCGGCTCGACGTCGCCTCGACAGCGGTCAACGACATCACAACCCCGCGTTTGCCCCCCTGCTGCTGGCAGGGTGCAATATGGAGCAGGCACGTAGTGCCATCACGGTTTTTTACTTCGCGCCTGATTTCCGTATTATCTGTGACGGCTTGCTTGATGCTGGCAAGCCAGCCTTCGGCGACAATGCACTGCGAAAAAGTCTTGATGTTGCAGCCAATATCGTGCGGCACCAGGTGTAACAACTCTGTCATCTCGGGGGTGTATCCGCGCAAGCACAAATCCTCATCCAGAAACAGTACGCCAGCGTGACAAGCCAAGCCGACATTTATAGCGTTATTCGCTTCCGCCAACTCGACGAGTTTCGTCCGGTATTTGCTGTTGTCGGGGTAAAGCTCGTTTGTCATTGCCTTCAACTCTGCTGTTGTGTGCTCATTTTGGTGACCTACGCTTTGCCAGATTGCTGATAATTTCAGGTGCCAGGTGCCAAACTAAACCAATTCTGGGCTCAGCTGGCAGGTTTTCGAAAATAAAATTGCTAACGCTTGCAGGGCACTCGCCCACGCCACAATGCCACAGATGAAACTTTCTGTAATTTACAATTCACTGGTGATCGATGTTATCCTGCCAACACTGCGGGTAACGCTTATGTGAGAGCGATAGTATAAGCCGCGCCACTACAATATGTGCTAACACCGTTAACCTGCATCCAAACCTCTCTAGCCACGTAGTGGGCATTTTTACCAATATCACGATACGCAAAAAATACACCAATGTTTGATACTGCCCTTTAAATTGAAGGTCGCCACCCCAATGTCTTTAGCCCAGGTTCGCGTGTCGTATCCGATTGGTTCAAGGACAATAATGATGCTAGTAGACGGAGCGCAATGACCAGTATTCTACTTGTAGATGATGAGCGCCAGTTCGTACGAACGACGGCCGAAATTCTCGCTGAAGAAGGCTATAGCACTGCTACGGCTGAAAGCCTGGCTGAGGCTCGAGTACGGTTTAGCGAGTCTGAATTTGATGTATTGCTGGTCGACCTAATGCTACCGGACGGCAACGGCCTGGAGCTGCTTGAAGAGCTGGGCGACAAACGCCCGCGCCTGGTCATCATCGTCACCGGGCAGCCTGGCATCAAATCAGTGGTGCGCGAATTGCACGGCCCCGGTCTGGAATATCTAATTAAACCGATAGATATCACGGACCTGACGCTGCGTCTGGGCCGCATTGATGTTACTGCAACGCCAGCTGCACCAGGCGCCGGCAAACTTGTAGGCGATAGCGAGGCCATGCAGCTAGTGAACGAACAGATCAGGCAGGTGGCGGGCACCGATACCAGCGTATTGATCAGTGGCGAAAGTGGTACTGGTAAGGAATTAGTCGCCGAAGCCATCCATCAACTTAGCGGGCGCAGCGGGCAATTTTTGCCAGTCAATTGTGGTGCGCTAACGCGCGATTTGCTTACCAGTGAATTGTTTGGTCATGAGAGGGGTAGCTTTACCGGTGCCAGCAAACGTCACCAGGGTGTGTTCGAGCGCGCCGATGGCGGCACGCTGTTTCTGGATGAAATCACGGAAATGCCCATCGATCAGCAACCCCATTTACTGCGTGCACTGGAAACCAACCGCATCACGCGCGTCGGAGGTGATAAGGAAATTCCATTCACCGCCCGCATTGTGGCCGCATCTAACCGTGATTTGATCGCTGCAATCGAAGACGCAACATTTCGTGAGGATTTGTATTTCCGGCTAAGCATTTTTCCGATAGAGCTGCCACCGTTACGCAAGCGAACAGGGGACGTTAGCCTATTGGCGCGCACCTTCCTCGCACAGCTGAATAGCAAGTATGGCACCCAAAAATTTCTGCCGGATGAGACACTGGAGCGGCTGGAAAGCTGGCACTGGCCAGGCAATGTAAGGGAATTGAAACATACGCTACATCGCTTTTTCATTCGTACCAGCGACAACGACGGAGCCATCAGCTTGCCGACGGATTTTTCGCTGGATGTGAATAACGGTACCGCACGCAGAAGCCTGGAAGGTCGGAAAATCTCTGATGTTGAACAGGAGTTAATTCAATCGACGCTTGAGCATTTCAAGGGTGATAAGCGAGCGTCTGCGGAATCCCTTGGAATAAGTTTAAAAACGCTTTACAACCGTTTACGCGAGTACGGTGTGGACACGTAAAGTGATT
>JBBKXJ010000161.1:0-9544 GCA_037969395.1 Pseudomonadales bacterium | reverse complement strand
TGGCAACCAATTTCCACTCACCTATAGCGTTGTCGACGGTGGATTGGCCAGCGTGAGAATATGTGACCGCCAGGTTCGTACAGGCGTTTTTGCTGGCTTTTGCGACGGCATAGCATTTTTTCTTGACGGCTGCCGAGAGGTGTGCAATCCCTCCCAATGCCAGTACGGCGGTCGGCGCAGTTCATACGGCGAGCGGATGTTTCCTCTTCATTCTCCCATTCAACTAATAAATCATTGGCACGAGTATTTGGTGTTGTATAGTTTTTATTGTGCGGGACATTCACCGCGTATCGAACAATCGACATGGCTCTTGCCAACTGCAGAGTTGTGCCACTGTGATAGGCTAAGCAGCAATGGTGCCAATGGGATTAAATTATATAAATCAGAAACTTAGCCGACGGAAGTGCGATGTTTATCTGCATGCTGATGACGGAATTCCGTTTGGTAACGAAAAATCCGTCTTGTTCAGTGCATCGCCGGTGTAAGATGGAACCGCGCCGCGTAGATATTCAGGAGAACAGCCATGCCACCAAAATTGAACGGCATCGATCATATTCACGTTTACGTTGCCAACTGGGATGAGGCCGAAGGGTGGTATGGGACCGTACTGGGTTTTAAACGGGTTGAGGCACTCATGCCGTGGGCGGTCAAAGGCGGTCCGTTGACCTTAGAAAACACAGAACGTAATGTTCATCTGGCGCTGTTCGAGCGAGAGGGCCACTCTGGCTCGTCCGCCATCGCCTTCGGAGCGAGCGGTAAAGAATTCCTGGCCTGGAAAACATACCTTGAAGATAAGGGACTCGAACTCAGAGTCACGGACCACAAGTTGGCTTACTCATTGTACTTCAACGATCCCGATCAAAATATGCATGAGATAACCACCTACGAACGTGATTATGTTGCAGAACTTCTAGGTTAAGCGTCACTAACCGGACGGATTCGGATAGTACCTTCGCAAGTCTGACGTTCAACGCCAGACCAAGACCGCATCAGCCTCGGCGATACCGAGGAAAGCCGACACGATAAGCTCCGGCCGAGCTATGAAGGTTGGAACCGTGGCGTGAAGCAGGCGGCTTAGGCCCCGTGTTGTCCTACTCTCCCGGATTGTGACCCTGGTGCCTGAATCACTATTTTTCTCCCAATGACTAGCTGAATGATGAAAATGGTAGCATGAGGTTAACCTAAATGTTGTCCTATTGGAGGCCAAACACGCATTGTCCAAGACGAACAGTTGATGACTTAAAGCGACATAATAAATGAGCCATTTTTACCGCTCGTCGACTAACGAAAAATGGTATGCTTGACCTTCAATCCTGAGCAGTAACTCTAACTCTCTGGAGAGAAATAATGAAAAAGCTCAAGGTCTTTGTGGTTGATTCGTTGAAGGATAGAGAGCCCGCGTACCTGCTGGTCGCCAATGTTGATCTTGTTGTCATTCGTTATGATGACGAGGTGTCTGTTCTCTACGGTCGATGCGCCCACCGCGGCGCGCTTATGGCGGATGGTCACATCGACGGTAACAACATCATTTGTGGTGTACACGGCTGGGACTATCGGTTTGACACCGGCATCAGCGAGTACAACAATTCCGAGATTCTGCACAAATTCACCGCCTGGGTTGAAGACGGCGCTGTTTACGTCGACGAGGACGAAATCAGTGGCTGGGAAAACGAGCATCCGCAGCAATTCGACCGGGATGCTTATCAGGGCCTGTATCAAGACCATACCGGCACAGCCGACGAACCGCACGTTCATATCATCAGCCAGCTGGCGGCCGAGGGGCTGACCAAACTTGGCCACCATGGCCCGATGGCCGCGATGGGTGTTTCGCGCAATGAACTGCCTAAGTGGGACGACATACAACTTAATGTCGCGCAATTGCACCGCATGCCGCTACTCGACGATGTCGATGTGGGTACCGGTGTTGTTATCGGTTCGCAAGCAAAAAAGCCGCTGCAGCTGGATATTCCGTTGTTCGTATCAGATATGAGTTTTGGCGCCTTGTCGGAAGAAGCGAAGCGCTCACTTGCGACTGGTGCCGAGCTTGCAGGCACCGGTATCTGTTCCGGTGAAGGCGGTATGCTGGCCGAAGAACAAGCCGCGAACTCGCGTTATTTTTACGAGTTGGCGTCGGCGCGGTTTGGTTTTTCTTGGGACAAAGTACAACGCTGCCAGGCCTTCCATTTCAAAGGTGGCCAGGGCGCAAAGACCGGCACCGGTGGCCATCTTCCCGGGCGTAAAGTGCAAGCAAAAATTGCCGAGGTCAGGGGCTTGCAGGTCGGCCAGGATGCCATCTCACCCGCGACCTTTCCCGAATGGAATTCGCTATCACAGTTCAAGGATTTTGCCGCCGAGGTGCGCGGAAAAACCGGTGGCATCCCGGTAGGTTACAAGCTGTCGGCGCAACATATAGAGAAAGACATCGATGCCGCGCTGCAAGTCGGTGTTGACTACATTATCCTCGATGGCAGAGGCGGTGGTACGGGCGCTGCACCCTTGATCTTTAGAGATAATATTTCGGTACCCACCATTCCGGCGCTGGCGCGTGCTCGCAGGCACCTGGATTCCGGCGGCCATAGCCACATAACCCTTATCATCACGGGCGGGCTGCGTGTGCCAGCCGATTTCATCAAAGCATTGGCGCTTGGAGCGGACGCCATTGCCCTATCTAATTCTGCATTGCAAGCCATCGGCTGTCTCGGTATGCGCGCCTGCGATTCGAACAATTGCCCGGTTGGCATCGCGACGCAGAAAGAGTCACTGCGTGCACGCCTGATCGTTGATCAAGCAGCGCAGCGCCTGCAACGCTTTTTCTCAGCAAGCGTTGAACTGATGCAAGTGATGGCGCGCGCCTGTGGACACGATCATCTCAACCAATTTGCCGTTGACGATCTGACTACGTTCAAGAAAGACATGGCCGAGCTGAGCGGCGTGCGTTTCGGTGGTGTTAACGCATAACCAGCGGTCAATAGAAAATCGGGGAGTCTTACATGGTACAAGTGTTGGGCCTTTACTTATTGATCGGCGTACTCTTTGGCGCCTTTTTTGTCGTCCGTGGCTATGCCCGTATTGACTCTTCCGCCCAGGGTGCGAGCATTTGGGTGCGCCTGTTGTGGCTGCCTGCGTCAATCGCGCTGTGGCCGGTGCTGATCAAGCGATTGTTGAAAGGGGCACATTGATGAAACGCGGCCATCGCAAAGCGCATGGCTTGATCTGGCTAGTATTGCTGCCTGCGTTGTTGGCGTTCGTGTACCTGGCGCAGCAAAACATACCACTATCGGCGCCAGCTCTGGAGTCGGCACCGGCGCCGAGTGAACGTGGAGCGCTGCCATGAGTCACGGCTATGTCTTGGTGCAATGGAACCGCAAAAAAGCCATTTACGACATCACGCTGTGGATAGGCATTGCGCTGTATATGATCGTCTTTATGGCGATCAGTGTGGTGACTCATTCGGGCACCGATGCACTGTCGCCGATGATTCTGTTGATCAGGGCGTTCGCCACCTGCGCGTTTCTGATGCTGACTATCATTTTGTGTATTGGCCCGTTGGCGCGCCTGGACAAACGCTTCCTGCCATTGCTATACAATCGTCGGCATTTCGGCGTGTCGATGTTTCTTGTGGCGCTGACGCACGCGATTTTAGCCATCATCTGGTACCACAGTTTCGGCGTTCAGAACCCGTTGGTCTCTGTGTTCACCTCACCGGGCAGCTACGAGAGTATCTCCGATTTTCCATTTCAGAGGTTTGGTGCACTAGCCTTGGTGATTCTGTTTCTTATGGCCGCAACCAGTCATGACTACTGGAATGCCAATTTAGGGGCGCCGTTTTGGAAAGCGCTGCACATGGGCGTTTACGCGGCGTATCTATTGCTGGTCATTCACGTGGCCAGCGGCGCGATGTTGCAGCCCGATACCGGTATGCTCGCGGTGATGGTGTATGCCAGCGTGCTCGTTGTTGGCGGTCTACACGTCCTGGCGGCTTTCAAGAGCCGCGGGGTAGACCGGCAGCGTGAGCAGGCCGGCTGGGTAGATGTGGGCAATTGGCGAGATATTCCGGATAATCAAGCGCTCACCGTGCGCGTTGGCACCGATGAGCGCATTGCGGTGTTTCGCTACGAACAGAACAAATTAGCGGCAGTATCCAATGTGTGCAAGCACCAGAATGGGCCCTTGAGTGAAGGTCGTGTGATCAATGGCTGTATTACCTGTCCCTGGCACGGGTTTCAATATCAACCGGAAGACGGTTGTTCACCGCCGCCCTTCACCGAAAAAATCGCTACGTACGAACTCAAACTGGAAGGCGAGCATGTGTTATTGAATCCACGCCCTCTGCCGGACGGAACAGCGCGACCGGTCACCACGATTGAGGGCCTGCCCAATGACTGAGAGCAACAAAAATGGGATTGATAGTAAAGGATCAGACTTCTTTGTTGGCTACCTGCCGATGCCGGAGCGGCTGAGGAGGTACTATAAAGTCCTGGTAGTCTTGTTGTTGGCAATCGGCGCAGGCTTCGCCTACTGGGTCGCTGCGTCGCAACAGAGTGCTGGTCGGGGTCAGTGGTTGGTAACTGAGACGCGAACCATCAGTGGATTTCTGAGCAACGACCCGTACCCGATATTGCACACAAGCGGCGCTAAGCCTCACTCGGTTATGTTGGTGATGCAAGGCAAAAAAGCACCCCAGGCCATCGTAGCCCCGCTGGTTGGTAGTCATGTCAGTATCACTGGTGTTCCGATCGCGCGCGGTGGATGGGAGTTGCTGGAGTTGCGTGGAGCGGATGCCATCAAAGCATCACACGCACCGCCGGGAGCCAGCTCCCCGGCGGCCTTGCCGCTGCAAAATGTCGAGCTGAGTGGAGAAATAGTCGACTCCAAGTGCTTTATGGGCGTAATGAAGCCAGGCGCGGGCAAGGTGCATCGTGCTTGCGCCGCACTGTGTATCGCCGGCGGCATTCCCCCCATGCTTGTTGTTAGCCAGAAGGATGGCGCACGCTATGGCTATTTGTTGGTTAACGCTAACGGAGAATCCGCCGCGCGCATGGTTACCGACGCTGTTGCCGTGCCAGTGCGAGTGGCGGGCCAATTGGAACGCCGCGGCGATCTGACGTATTTAAAAATTGACCCCGATGGCATTGAGCGAATCTAGAGTTGTTCGCTCCCCGCTGTTCGGTTTTGATTACAAAGGATAAAAGCGATGAATGAGCTGACAGCGACAGAGTGGCACAAAGTGGCTGAGTTGGACGAACTGGCTGACCATCGCGTTAAAACAGTGACGGCCGGTGTGCGTTCGGTGTGTCTGGTTCGTTTCAAAGATCAATACGCTGCCATGGACAATCGCTGCCCCCACCAGGGCGGCCCGCTAGGCGAGGGGGCGATTGAAAAAGGTATCGATGATCAGTGCTGGATACGCTGCCCGTGGCATGGCTGGGATTTCGATCCGCTGACGGGTCAACCCCCTGGGGGACATGAAGACAGCGGCCAGGAGATGTTCAATGTGGAGCTGCGTGAAGACGGTATTTATGTCGGCATCAACAAGGCCAGTGACGCACCAAAAACCGCATCTGACGTGATGGCGCAAACAATGACGAACTGGGGTGTCACGTCGGTGTTTGGTATTGTCGGCCATTCCAACCTTGGGCTGGCCGAGGCGCTGCGTAAGGAAGAAGCGCGTGGTCGCCTGGCATTCTATGGCGTACGTCACGAAGGCGCCGCGGCATTTGCCGCCAGTGGCCATGCGAAACTGACCGGAAAGCCGGCAGCCTGTTTGGCAATTGCGGGTCCGGGTGCGACCAATCTGTTGACCGGTTTATGGGACGCGAAAGTAGACCGGGCGCCGGTGCTGGCATTGACAGGTCAGGTTGACACACAAGTGCTCGGCCCGGGCGCCTTTCAGGAAATTGACCTGGCCAGCGCCTTTGATGCGGTCACGCAATACAGTCAAACGGTTTTACACAGCTCCAAACACGCGGAACTGAGGAACCTGGCGCTGAAAAATGCGATCGTGCAAAGAGATGTGTCGCACCTGATCTTTCCGGATGAGGTGCAGGTCTTGCCGGTTGCGGACGAAACTCAGGCAGCAACGGCGGAAGGCCGAATCGGCAGCGCAAATATCACGCCTGACAAAGCTGCAGTTGAACAGGCGATGGAACTGATTACGGCAGCCACCAGGCCGCTGATTATCGTCGGCTACGGCGCCGTGCAGTCCATGGAGACCATCATTCAATTGGCCGAGCAGTTCAACTGCCCGGCGGTCACAACCTTTAAGGCAAAAGGTCAAATCGCGGATACGCATCGTTTGGCAGCGGGCGTGTTAGGGCGGTCCGGCACACCGATCGCCAGCTGGTTTATGAACGAATGTGACCTGCAAATTGTGTTCGGTGCGTCATTCTCAAACCACACCGGAATCGAGAAGAAAAAAACCACGATTCAGGTGGATTTCGAGCGCATGGCCTTGGGTAAATTCCATGCCGTGGAGTTACCGATCTGGGGTGAAATTGGTATAACGGCCAACTTATTTCTGGATAATCTCCCCACGCAAACCGAGGCGGTAGACCAGAGCGAAGAACTTGCAGGGCGCTGGCAAATGTGGCGCGATGAGAAGGCCCGGCGTTGCAATGACGACCGTGGCAAAGGCTTGAACTCGGCCACAGTGTTTCGCGAGCTTTCCCGCTGCGTACCTGAAAACGCAATTCTCGCCGTTGACGTCGGCAACAACACCTACAGCTTCGGCCGCTATTTCGAAACCAAGCCCGGCCAGCGAGTTTTGATGTCTGGTTATCTCGGCTCGATCGGGTTTTCGTTCCCGGCGGCAATGGGCGCTTGGGCGGCCACGCAAGCAGATGCGGACTATCATGGCAGACCGGTGTTCTCCGTCTCGGGGGATGGCGGCTTCGGCCAATACCTCGCGGATTTCACCACGGCGGTTAAGTACGGGATGAACATCACCCATGTTCTCCTCAATAATGCCGAGCTTGGCAAAATATCCAAGGAACAAATGGCCGGAGAGTGGCAGGTTTGGCAAACCTCGCTGCACAATCCTTCGTTTGCTGAATTTGCCGAATTGTGCGGTGGCAAGGGCATACGCGTTACCGAGGCCGGCCAGCTCAGCGCAGCGCTGGAGCAAGCCGCGAATTTCGAGGGTACGGCTCTGGTGGAAGTGATGACAGACGCGCAGTTGGTGTAGCTGTGCAACGGTAACGCTGCCCGAGCCAGCGCGATGTGAGTACGGTTTACAACGCTGTCGCTGATATTGAGGCTTGCTCACATTGCAGTGGTACCGGTACAAGGTTAGATACGAAAGTTTGAGAATAACGAGCGCATAGCACGCGCCAAGGTGGATAGCCATGCAGCCGGGTTTGTTGTTGATTATGGTTTGCGCCATTGTCTATTCGATGTTTGCGAAGCGGCTGGCGAGTACGATGGTCACGGCGCCGATGATTTTTCTCGCCACGGGCTATCTGCTCACGGTAAGCGGTGTGATGCATCAGGCCCATGCGGAAGAAATACTGCACATAGTTGCGGAAGTCGCGCTGATCATTCTTCTATTTGTTGACGCAAGCCGAACCGATTTCGCGGCGTTGCGTAAACAATATACGTGGCCGCAACGCATGTTGTTTATAGGCCTGCCGCTGTCGGTACTGTTTGGCACGCTGGTCGCTATTCCCCTGTTCCCCGAGTGGTCCATCTTTGCCGTCGCGCTGGTCGCCTCCATCCTCGCTCCTACCGACGCAGCGCTGGGCCAGGCCGTGGTTAGCAATGCGGAAGTGCCGGAGAAAGAGCGACGTACATTGACCGTTGAAAGCGGTTTGAACGACGGGCTTGCGCTGCCGGTGGTTTTGTTTTTTGCCTGTACTCTTGCGACGATGGAAGGCGAGCACGAGGGCAATTTCCTTATATTCACGGCACAACAACTGGTGCTTGGGCCGGCAGTGGGAGGCCTATTGGGGTGGCTTGGCGCAAAAGCCATGCTACGCGCGTGTGAATTTGGATTTACTGAACCTTTGTACGAAGGCATAGCCGCGATTGCCCTCGCAGTGGGTACCTACCTTGTGGCCAGCATGATCGGCGGTAACGGGTTTATCGCTGCGTTTGTCGCAGGTCTTGCCTTTGGGCACATCATCAAAGACCGGCTCAAGTATGTTTATGAATTCGTCGAAAGCGAAGGCCAAATTCTGGTCTGGGCGGCCTTCCTACTGCTGGGTATGGCGCTTGTGCCGGAAGCTTTGCAGCAGTTGACCTTGCCAATGCTGACCTTAATTCTTCTCAGCCTGTTTGTGGTGCGGCCGCTGGCAATATGGTTGAGCCTGCTGGGCACTGATGCCAGAACGATTACGCGCGCCTTTTTTGGCTGGTTTGGCCCGCGCGGCCTGGCTACCGCGCTGTTCGCGCTATTGATAGTCGGTGATATTAATCAAGCATACGCCGAGCCAGTGCTGGCTGTTGCCATCAACGCGGTATGGATTAGCGCGCTGCTGCACGGCTTGAGCGCTGCCCCCGGTGCGGCGTGGTATGCAAAGGCTGCTCGTCGTTAAAAACAAAAGATTGTTTGTTTTGTGCGACGTTACTTTTTCCTTTTTTCCGTGCGCCAATCAACGGCCTTTCCGCAATGAGGGCATTGGTTGTTGGAGGCTATCTTCATCTCTTTTTCGATGCTATTTACCACGTTTCCGCTTTCCTTTTCCTTCTGTTTAGTGCGGCTGGTATCGAGAATAATCTCGGCTTCATCTGCGCAAAGCCCCAGAGTTTCCTGGGTGTGATTCAGTACCTGTCCCCGTCGAATTGCTAATTTCCCCCAAGAATCAAATAATCTGACGCTTGCCAACCTACCCAGGCTCTACTACCCTTCGTCGCCATGCAGGAGATAATGACATTGATACTCCACCTACTAACCGCTATTGCCAGGCTTTTGGGTCCTGGAGGCGCCAGGGCCATTATTGCTGAAAATTTGCTCTTGAAGCATCAACTGCTTGTTCACAGCAGATCCGGCAATAGAGCGCCCAATTTGTCAACACAAGATAGGGTGATGCTCGGTTTTTGGGCGCTGTTTCTGAGTCCAAGACGGGTTATCAGAGCCGCCATCATCATTAACCCTTCGACCCTTTTGAAGTTTCATGCAACTCTGATACGAAGGAAATATCGCCTGTTGTACGCAGCGCCAAGGTGAGGAAAGCCAGGCCCCAAAGGACCCTCCAGGGAGCTTATCGACGCGATTGTCGAGATGAAGCGGCGCAACCCGCGATTCGGTTGCCCCCGAATCGCACAGCAGATTAACGTGGCGTTCTGTTTGGATATTGATAAAGATGTCGTCAGGCGAGTTCTCGCTAGCCATTACCGACCTGACCCAGGCAATAAGGGCCCTTCTTGGCTCACCGTACTCGGTCATGCAAAAGACGGTCTTTGGAGTATTGACCTGTTTCCATGTGAGTCGATTTTACTGAAGAGCCACTGGGTACTGGTAGTCATGGACCAGTACACCCGACGCATTATCGGCTTTGGCGTGCATGGGGGAGATGTCGACGGTCCCACTTTATGCCGCCTGTTCAAT
>JBBKXJ010000160.1:0-10989 GCA_037969395.1 Pseudomonadales bacterium | reverse complement strand
TTTGCCCACCGGTGCTTAGTCAAGCATCAGTGTTGGTGGCATGTATAAGAAAGTGCTGCTTAAGCGGCGCGCTGGAAGCGTTCGAAGCCGAGCAGCTCGAGCCAATGTGGATGGGATTTGCCCGATAATATTTCGGCGGGTGTCCTACCTTTTCGTTCCGGTCTTGCGCTGCGAATGAGGGGCTTGTGGTTTAGGAAATATCTCAGTAAATCCAAGTAGCCATGATCAATTTCTCTGCGGTTTTCGATAGGCCTTCTGACTCGCCCGTTTAGATTCTCAACCATCGAGCTGGTTCTTTCCGTGGTGTCCATCACGCCCAACACAGCGTCTTCCACTTCGTCAAAACGATCTTCAAGTTCGAGCTGCAATGTCAGTGATCGAAAATAATATTGATCGCTGCTGTGCTGACAACGCTGCAGTTTGCACATGGCCCATATTGCCTGAATCGGCAGAGAAAAGTGTTTGCTGAGCAACGTGAACTTCTCCGCTAACACATCCGCAAAACCCAACGCCATATCTCGCTTATTCTCCAACGTCGTGCGTACAGGTGAAATTCTGTGTGGCTCTATGCACTCAAGCTTTTTAAACTCTTCAACGACAAAATCATACAACTCGCGGCGCTCATCAGGCGTAGGCCCGGCCTTGTTGAGAATATCGTGCTCAAGCCAGCTGATCAGGGTATCGAGTGTCGTTGAGAGGTGTCGATTTCTATCCGCCTCCCTTCTCAATAATAACAGGGTGTCGGCAAATTCACTGTCACTCATTAATTGACTAGACCGGCGCGAAAGATCGTTTAACGCGGTAATAGTCGATTTTAACTGGTTTCGAAAATATCGCCTCAGATCCATCAGAGCACGGGATAGGTGAAAATTATCGTAGTGGTAAACCGTCTTCGGGAAAACCAGCGTATGCCCAGAGACCAACCCTTTGGCATCGTCTCCAATCGTTCGATCGGGGTTTAGCCCCTTAACTTCGGCATCCATCAAGTGGATAGCCCAGGTGTCTTCATCTCGTTTGTCTTCTGCTGCCAGCAAGTAACAGTACAGCGATCGGGTATCCACTCCAGATAAAATGGGTTTATTGTTATGGAACAATTCGTCGTTGGCGGTCACCGCCATGTTCGTCAAATCCTCACCAGCATTAATTTCCCTCGCCTCTGCGACAGCGTTATTGAAAATAGTATTGATAGATCCCAGGGAGATATCATAGTCCAACAGATCTTTGAGCATCATGGCAATATTTCGATAAGACGCATGACCTAAAAACATCAATTCCAGCACTAATTGTGCAATCCACGTTTTTGTCACCGGCAAATAATAGATCACATCATCATTACTGGCTTTATCGAGGTGAAAAACATTATCGACTGCGGCCTGTGCTTTACGGCCCTGTTGCCGCATAAACTTGCGGCTGGTATTGTGCTCATCAGCAAGTTCAGTGATTGTTTTCTTCTGTGATATTGCGTCAAGGGCAGCGCGTTTTTTCCGCTCTAGTGGCATAGATTTGGCAGGGCAGAAAGAGGGTGAGAGAACAGCGATAGTCACAGATGGCTTCCGGCAAAGTAATGGAGAAGCGCGCTATTTTACATTAACGTTTTTGACTAAAAACTAATCTACTAGATTATTGTTAGGTCGTTTTAATGGATATGAGGTGGTACCCTAATTTGAACCACGCCGTAAATCGCATTGTTTCGATTGCCCCTTGGAGTGGTTTTCTACCAGACCAATTTGCTACGTCGACATTGTGAGCGACAAGAGTGTATGCCGATATTTACCAACCGTAAATAGCGCGAAAAGGCTAGTGCTTAAGTACTATCGTTACGGATCATTGGCGCAATTTTGCAATCCTGCGAACGAAAATCACTACTACCCGGTTAACGATACTCGGTATAGGCGCCATCTTTAAAAACGGTGCTTTTGATCACAGTTACGCGGTGCACTGCAGTTTAAGGCTAGCGCTACCGTCAACGCCTGGTTTTACCGCCGACTTTTCGCTAAGGCGACGGCCGCTCATCTGGTTACGCAACGGCCATGGTTGATCTAAGTCCACCATGGTTGGAGGTCCAGATTTGTCGTCCGTTAGCTTGCTTCAAGACAAGCTTCATATTCTGTGGGAGTATAACGCGAGTGAGATTGCTCGCCGCATTAAAGAATTGGTATATGCCTGATCTGTTAGCCGAGGGGTTCTAAACATTCAGAGCTTATTATCTGAATCGCTATGCCCCAGTCTGATTCGCATCCGCGCATCGCAATTGTAAATTTTGGTACAGTAAAAGGGATCGTTGATCAGTTAAGAACAGTAACGGAGGGAACGTATCAATTTCACTAAGGAGTAGTACTATGAGAATGATCTCAATCGCTTTTTTTTTCGTCACAGCATCTTTAAATAGCTTTGCTGGTGAAAATCAAAAAATAGACCGGCTGCCGCTTCCGACTGATACTCGCGAGGAAATGGTGGAGTCAGCAGCTTATCAGCAACTGCGCATCGATTACGCGACAGTGCGAGTTGCCAGAGTTGCTGCCAGCCTGAAATTCAGCGAGATATTCAATCCGGAGTCGCGAACTCGAATAGACGCCACTGCCCAGCGATTGGATTCTGCCAGATTGCAAGAGCTCGCAGAAACAAAGATGCCCGACTTGCCCTTGGTTTTAAAAAAAGCCGTCTCTGAAGCAGTGAATGCAAATAATGCTCAGGTAATGCGGATTACAGCAAACAATTTTGATGTGGTTTACTTCTATATTGGAGATTTGCAGAATCTTCTAGTAGAGATAGATCCAGAATTTAATCGAGCGCTCGGCGTTATACTTGATCTGAATCAAATCAATGGGATTGATGGAGATTTTGCACCTGAAGCATTGGTGTCATTTGGTGGTACGCAATTGTCTGACTCGGGCCCATATTGCATAGGATGCTTTATCCCCTTTGTTTCGTGCAGTGGTTGCCCTACGGACGGAGACGTTGCGTTTGACGATTTTGATCTTGATGACCGGTTGATTCAGACGTTGGGTGTAGATGAGAGATTTTTCATTCCTTTAAATAGTTTTCCTCTACAAGCGGGCCTTGGCTGCAATATTTAATGGATAGCCACTCTCTCCTCAGATGTAAGCCGAACGTTAGGTGCCTATCGAACGACCGTAATGGCAAGGAGGATCGGTCGTTCGATAGGCGTTAATAACCGTGCAACCCAGTTCCCCTAGTCGGGTTCAATGTCCTAGTTACAAATACAACAAACGTGGGCGGCCAAGAACGACCCTTTCAAAAAAACGAATGGCCTTAACGTCGACCAAGTCAACTGGTACATTAGCGCAAAAGGAAATTCTATTACACAATCAGCTGATTTATGGTGCTTGCTTTTTGGCAATCTGCGATCATCGCCGGGATCGCTCTGGTAGGACCAATTGCGGCGGGATTTGTTGCGATCATAATTGCTAACATACAGATTAGCACCACTCGAATTCGGAGTTTCAACGACGCGCGCCGGGAGCGAATCTAGGAAGCAGTACAGAGATCTTCGTTTTGCTACACGCACGAGTCCAGGCCGCGTTGTCGTTGTGGATTAAAGCGAGTTAGGCAGCTCATGCAGCAAGCCAGGAGTCTAATGCGGATGCATTTAGCATAGCAACAGATCAAATACAATCTAATCCGCTCCAACAGTAGATCGGTGACTCTATCGATCGCGCGGCGACGCTGGTAGCGATCTATATGGATGAGGGCGAACAAGAAGCATTGGAAAATATTATGGCGAGTTTACGCACTTTGCTGAATAATCCACGCGCCAAAGGGGAGGATCTGAAATCCGCATATCTGCTGTCTGGTGATCTTTTAGAGGAATATTCTGAATCCGCTCAACCGGCTATTTCAGTATTGCTATGAACAGCGAGAACCGTCTTAAGGGCGTAGCAGGAAGCTATCAAACACTTTCTCGCCTGAATCTGTCTAGTCCCGCTGAGTCTGTTTTGATGCACCAACTATTATCTAACGAGGCTCCGCCTCAGACCGACGAGTCATGAAAAGGGGCTCCGGTTGACCTCAGAAGTGGTTTAGACTTCCGTTATTACCGCTCAGGCGGTGGGTGGGATCGAAATCCCGATGGCAACCGGAGCCGACGCTATGATAACGCAAACCGTGGGTCAATTGCTGCACGATCACGTCACGCTGGAAGTCGACTGCATGGACCGGATTTATCTCAATGCCTATCAACCGATGCTACAAACGGGTGGAGGCGTGACCTACTTTTTCAAGAAGCATCGTGGCGCACAGGTGGCCTCGACCACGCTGATGGCGCCGATGCCGAGGGATTTTGTGAAGTGCATTCACCTGTTTGCCAAGGACAATGAAAAAGAGTTTGAGCGCTTTAAAAAAGGCGTGCGCACAGAAGATATCACTCGCGAGCGGTTACGACATTTTGAGGAATCGGAAGGTGTGATGTATATCGGGATTGCTCAGGAAAAATTTTCCACCTTTCGGGTAGAGCAAAAAATCAACGTGGAGACGGGAACGGCTTTTCCGTGGCTGAGCCGCTCCAGCGTGATGTGTAACCAGTACTATTTCTATCTCGTGGACGCTGACTTTGGTCCATTATTCATCAAATTTTCCAGCTATTTTCCTTATACCGCGCGGATTTGCTTGAACGGGCACGAGTATCTTAAACGCCAGCTCGACAAACGCGGCGTGGCTTACGAGGCGCTGGACAACGGTATTTTGTCTTGCGATCAGCCCGCGTTGATCCAACGGTTGGCGGATGGACTGGACGAACGAAAAATCGAACGCGTGGTGCGCAAATGGTTGGCCCGCTTGCCGCATCCGTTCACCGCGAAGGATCGGCGAGCCGGTTTTCGCTATGAATTGTCGATCCTGCAAGCGGAATTTGCCCGTACGCAGGTGTTCGACCGCCCGCTGTCAGGCCGGCAGTTGTTTGACGACTTGCTGCGGGAGAATCTGGACCTGGGACGGCCTAGCCAGGTCAGTTTGATCTTCAACCGGCGTGTCACGAAACGCACGCCGGGCACATTCCGCACCCGCGTGGTGACGGCCGGCGTGACGCCCTCGCTGCATGTCAGCTATAAACTCTCGAAGATCAAACAGTACTTCAAGGAAGACCGTGCGCTGCGCACAGAAACAACGATCAACAACGCCCGCGATTTCGGCACCGGCAAGAAACTTGTGAATCTACCCGCCTTGCGGGAGATCGGCTTTGCGGCCAACCGACGCTTACTCGACGTCGAAACTTTGAGCCAGGATTGTCGCATCGGCGAGGCGCTGTTTGATCAGGTAACCCGCAGGCTATCGGTGGAAGGACAAACCGCCGCGGCGCTCAAGTTTGGTGATCCGCGGGTAATGGCGTTGCTGCAGGCTATCGTGTTGTATTGTCTGTTGCCGCAAGGATTCCGTAATGCCGACTTGCGAGAACACGTCGCCCGGCTGTTGGGAAAGGAACCGAATCAGTACACCCGAGGGCAGATGACCTACGATCTGCGCCGGCTACGGCTGCATGGGCTGATCGAGCGCATACCCTCCACGCAGCGATACTGTGTCACCACCGATTCGGCTGAATAGTTACAAAATAGTTTTAACCAGCATCAATTGTTAACAAAAAGCTAGCGTATGCTGTAACGTTCTGACAGAGGTAACTTCCGGTGAATCTATTTAGCGTCGCAAAGCTACGCCAATTGCCGCCATCACTTTCTATGCCGTGTTGCTCATGGCTCCATCTGTCGATGCCCAAATGGACATGGATGTGATGACGAAATGTATGGATGCCAAAGTCATACACTGGTCAGTTGTTGGCGACTATGAAGGCGAGGACCTGATCCTCAATGTCGGTACTAGTGGCTACGCGCCGGTCAAGGATCATGTTGAAATCGATTTTGATTACACCATAGAAGGCAATGGCGGTCTCGTCGGTTCGCCTACTTTCACCGACTGCCAACGCAGATGGGCGTCCTGCGCAACGGCGCCGAAGGCTATCGCGCACCTACAGTATCCGGCAAGTATGAGCATTCGACGATAGGCAGCTTAAAAAACGGGCTCGGCGGACAACTGGAAATGATAGTGCGCACCGATTACCCTGCCGGCGCTGTAGCAGTAGCCTGCACGGGGGGAAACCAGGCGTCACCCGAACATTCGACCAAAAACCAAGTGGATTTGATTGTTCCTGGCGTCATGCTCTTCGCCAAGGGCGATCAGCTCACCGGCGACAATATGCGTATCTCTAATGACAAGAGGTCATTTATCGTCAAAAGCGGTGGAACCTTGCACAATACTGCAGCTATTGAATCATACGGCGGGTGTGCACAAGGGCGAGTATGACGCCACCAAGTCGTGACATTTGACACCTGATTCATCGCGTCAACCTCGGTAGCCTACACGAAACTTACCACCCCTCGTGAGTCGTGCATGTCAATTCAGCAGAACCATCGCTCGGCAACTTCGGATCGTGCTGCTGTCGCCGTTCGTGCGCCAACGACTGACCATGTTGGTCTCAGGTGAGCGCGGAGACGACGTCAAGCGACTCGGAGAACTGCTCGCCAGCGGCAACATCGTGTTGGCGATGGAACGCGCCTACCATCTCGACCAGATCTCCCATGCGATACGCGATCTGGCCACCATTGGTGTGCACGGCAAGGCGATCGTCAAGATCGTCTAGCCTTAAACACGCCAGACGAACCGCGAGTGGTGCTCGGAACATCGCGCCACCTCACGTCCCCAAGCCAACCACCGAGGACCGTACTCATGCTTCATTTCGTTCCCGACATCGCACCCGCGAAGGCGGCCCGAGTCGCAGGCATCGGCTACGCGATGATCTTCGTTCTGGCGCTCTTCGCCAACTTCTTCGTTCGTGTCCGCCTGATTGATCCGGAGGTCGCGGCGGTCACTTTCGCGAACGTCGCGGCGTCGGAGATGCTTGTCCGTTTCGCGCTGGTTGCGTTTCTTTGCGTCTTCTTCATTGATGTCATCGTCGCCTGGGCGTTGCACCACGTCTTCCGGGCCGTCGCTGCAAGCGCCTCCTCCCTCGCGGCATGGTTTCGCATCGTCTACACCGTGTTTCTCAGTGTCGCCACGCTGTTCCTCTTCATTGCGCTACAGCTGGTTAGCGGCGCCGAGCACCTGGCAGCCTTCGAGCAGGACGAGCTCGACTCCCTGCTGGTCATGTCGCTTAATGCGTTCAATGCGACGTGGATGATCGGCCTGGCGGCGTTTGGTGTCCACCTCGTTCTGGTAGGCTCGATCATCCTGCGCACGGGGATCGCATCGAAGGTGCTCGGCGCGATGCTTGGTGTGGCCGGTATCGCCTACGTATTCGACACGTTGGCGTTCTCGTTGCTGTCGAACTACGACGCACATGAGACGCTGTTCGTATCCATCGTTGCCGGCCCGTCAATAATCGCCGAGTTGGCGTTTACGATCTGGCTGTTACTAGGTGCTCGAGGCGGCCTCTTGTACCTTGAAGCGTTGAATAGTCTGCGTATTACATTTGAATAGCACTTACGCTCTCGTTTCTTAAAGGGTTGAATGGAGAACATATGGATTAAACTTCCAACGATTGCCACTGCTTCTGCGTGTGAATTAGCTGTAAGCGCAGTGTTAAGTACGTTCTATTCATTTCAGCGTCAAACTGCACTTGATGTTGCACCTACACTCAAACTCAATGCTAAGCCGTACAAAGAACGTTGTCAGCTGAGTTAGTGGGAATGGTTCATTACATTAGGGCTCTAAATTGACGCTCGACCTCTACCGCGTTACTGTAAGGCGTTCCCTATACGGGTGTAGTACAAACCAGTCTACTGCCCTGTATGCCGGCAAGCATGCGGAGCATGATCGCGAATGGAGGCGATATCATGAACACGCGCAATGCAATATTTCTCACCTGGCTAGCGGTAAGTTGGTCGAGCACAAGCCTGGCCCAAACGCCTACCCCACAAATCATACCCACCAACCCTGAGGAAGTATCACGACTACTCGAAGGCAAGCGTGACGTCCACTGGGTAGAGGGTCAGGTCATCGTTAAGTACAAAACCGACGCCACCCATGCTGAAGCCGCATCACAGCTGCGTAGCATGGGGTTGAGCGAGCATGTGGCAACCACGTCGGGCGGTGAATACATTTACAAGCTACCCGTGCAAACGCTGCGCACACTTTCTGACGACCAGTCCGAGCAGCGCATTATGTCAGCGGTCGAGGCCATGGAGGAGCGGGAGGACGTGGAATATGTGCAGCCAAATTACATCCTGCAGATCGTGCGCACGCCAGACGATCCCGGTTTTCCATTGCAGTGGCACTATTTTGAACAGGGTTCCGGACCGGGAAAAGTGCCGGGCGGAATTGGCCTACCCACTGCCTGGGACACCAATATCGGCGATCCAGACGTTGTGATTGCAGTAATTGATACCGGTATTTTGCCCAACCACCCGGATATCGCCGGTTCACCCAACCTGGTTGACGGCTTTGATATGATCACCGATAAATTTACCGCCAATGACGGCGACGCCAGGGACAGCGACCCGACCGACCCCGGCGATGCTATAGAAGCGAACGAGTGTGGTCCCGGCAGCCCGCCGCAGCCTGACAGTTGGCACGGCACTCACGTGGCCGGCACCACGGGCGTGGGTCAAACCGATAATGGTACCGGCGTAGCGGGAGTCAACTGGCGCGCTAAAGTGCAAGCCATACGAGCGCTGGGCAAATGCGGCGGCAGCATAGCCGATATTAATGATGCGATCCGTTGGGCGGCGGGTTTACCCGTTCCGCAGGCCCCGGCCAATCCATTACCCGCCAAGGTGATCAATATGAGCCTTGGCGCCGGCGCCCCCTGCTCCGCCTCACCTGCAACACAAGCCGCGATTAACGATGCCGTCGATGCCGGTGTGACGGTGGTGGTGGCTGCAGGTAACGAAGCCCAAGATGCTGCCAACGCCTTCCCGGCGAGTTGTAACAATGTGATTACCGTGGCTGCCAGCGACTATAACGGCAATTTGGTAACACGCTACTCAAACTTTGGCGCCGCGGTCGATATCATGGCGCCAGGAGGTGACGTACGCCAGGATGTCGACAATGACGGCAACCCCGACGGCGTGCTAAGCATGGTGCAAGGTGGCTATGCCTTCTATAACGGCACCTCCATGGCAGCACCGCATGTCGCCGGGGCTGCGGGCTTATTGCTGGCTGAAGACCAAAGCCTTACGCCACAGCAGGTGGAAGATCGGCTCAGCGAATCGGCTGCCAGGCGCTCGCCGCAGCAGTGCCCTCAACCCTGCGGCGCCGGTCTACTCGCCGTTGGTGCAGGAGGTGACCCGGACCCAGCGCAGCTATCGGTAGCGCCGTCGAGTATCCGTTTTAGAAGCGGGGACTCGGAAACACTCACCGCCACCGTAACGCGCGACGGTTCGCCGCTGGCGGGTCAAACGGTTAGCCTCGCATCCAGCGATACCAGCTTGGTCACGATCGCGCCCGCTAGCGGCACAACGGATAATGAAGGTCATGTGCAGGCTACCGTAACAGCGGTTGCAAGAGGCACGGCGCAGATCGAAGTGACTGTGGCGAACCAGACACAAACCACACCGGTCAATGTAGAAGTCAGGGTAGTGCCCGTGTTGAAGTTGGCGACCCTGGCTCTGCTCCTTGCCATCGTCGCGGGCATTCTGTATCGCTACCGGCGGCCAGTGCGGACCACGTAAAACAATAGCATGCCTTACGTCGCGTCAGCTCGAGTGCCGGCCACTTGGCTAAGACAATTGCTGGCGCTGGCAGCTGTGTTTTGCGTGGCGATTGTCGTTGACGTGTTTCCCTCTGTTATAGCCTGGCTAGCGCCGCTGAATGTCGTGGTAGCGCAAGTAACCTCAGCGCTGGTCAACTGGTTCGGTATGCCGGTTACTTCGGAGGCGAACTTTTTGTTTCATCCGGCAGGCTTTGGTTACGAAATCGACGCCGCCTGCACGGGTCTGATTCCAACGCTAGTCAGCATTGTTACGCTAGCCTGCCTGCCGCTGAGTACAAAGCAGCGCATACTCGCGATCAGCCTGGGTATTTTATTCACCCAGAGCATCAATCTATTGCGCCTGGTCGCGCTTTTTTATGTTGGTGTCCACCATCTGTCGACTTTCAAGCTAACCCACGATTGGCTGGGGCAGGGTTTGATTATCCTGACAACAGCGGCGTTTCTGGCTTTCTGGATTCGAACTTCCCGGCGCGGATAGCATCAAAGGGTATAATCCCGAGCAGTTTCTTGCTCGACTTATATAGCATGAGGCAATGATGTCATTCCAGGTAAAACAGATGATTGTGCGTATGTGTTTGCTGTGCGCTGCGGTCGTGTTTGCTTGCGGCCCGGCGTTCTCGGAAAACGCAAAGCCCGAGGGCGAAATGATTGTCAAGTTTGCCGCTGAGCATCCGATCAATGCGGAAATTTTGACGCTGTTAACCCATAACGAATCTTCCTCAGAGCGGGTAAAACAGCTCGTCAGGGAAATAGGCGACGAGTTGGGCGTTGCGCTGCGCTTTGAGCGTATTACCTCGGGGCGCGAAGTGGTCATTAACATCCCGCGCGAAAAGGCGCTCGAGCAGTTGGCAACCCAGCTTGCCGCTACATCCGGCGTTGACAGGGTCAAGATTCTTTGTGCCCAGGAAAAAACAGCACCCTTCGAATCCTACGACGAACTCGTAGTTAGCTTCGATCCGGATACATCATCCTATCAAGCCGCCGAAGCGGTGGCGCAGCGCGATAATTCGCCGGAGAGGTCAGTTCAAGCCCTTATCAACGAATTGACAGAGACTACGCCGTATGAGTTGGACGGAAGGGTGTTACCAGATAAACGCCTGGCGCTGCGTCTAGACCTTGCGCAAACCGCCAGCCGGTTAGCATCGCAGCTTAATGATTTAGGTGATGTAGAATATGCACAACCAAATTTTGCGGTAAAGGCTTACCCCTAATCTGGCACAGAATACATCTTATCAAGCCAATGCGGTTTTACGTTGCCAGTCGATAAAGGCTCT
>JBBKXJ010000159.1:0-25762 GCA_037969395.1 Pseudomonadales bacterium | reverse complement strand
AGCAACGCCTCGACTATGCAGGCCGCGCTCAGTGCGCACGAGAAGACGCTGTTTAAGCGTTTCCAGCCGGCGCTGTTCTCACGCAACGTCGGCAGCATTGTCATCGCTGCAGCTATCGCAGTGCTCAGCGCAATCGCTGCGTTTTTCGTCGGCGGTGGCAGTGGCATGCCGCTGATTTTGCTCTGCTGCGCACTGATGGTCGCGATACTGGCGATATTCGTCATGTTGATTAAGGCGCCCACCGTTGCCGGACGTGAGCTAATGGACGAGGTAGAAGGGTTCAAGCGCTATCTTGCCGTTGCCGATCGCGACGAACTCGCGCGCCTGCCCGCGCCGGATAACGCGCCACCGGCAATGGACGCCAGCCGCTACGAACAACTACTGCCCTACGCGGTGGCGCTGGACGTGGAAGATGCGTGGACTAAAAAATTCACCCTCGCGGTCGGTGCGGCCGCCGCAGCGCAGGCCGCCGCCGCGATGCACTGGTACCACGGCGCTGGCAGCGACGATCTCGGCAGCTTTGCTAAATCGATGGGCAACAATCTCAGCTCACGAATCTCGTCGTCATCAAGGTCACCTGGCAGTTCGTCGGGTGGCGGTGGTGGTGGCTCCTCCGGCGGAGGCGGCGGAGGTGGTGGCGGTGGTGGCCGCTGAGCCAGCATTCGTCGACAGAAATTAATCCGGGACTGGTACCTTCCAGCCAGCTTTGCCAAAACCGACGCTTTGTTTGCACCGTCGTGCCTTCGCGGCCCACTAAAACTTATTTGTTACCGCGTGCAAAATACTCACTTTAATTTCAATAGACTGCCTGCTATGCTCCCGCTCATCAGGTGCCCTTCGCCATATAGGCAAGGGATAATCGGGAAACAGGTGTAATCCCTGTGCTGCCCCCGCAACGGTAATGAGTTAGCGAGTTCGCACACGCCACTGTCGGCATTAGCAGAATGCCATACGATGGGAAGGCGCGAACCACCGCCGTGAACGTTCATAGTTCACCCGCTCTGAGCCCGGAGACCGGCCTGAAGAATCCATGAAATCAGGCGGGAGGCCCTGAACTGCATGCCAGCATCACCAGGCTCAAAAGCCCAGCGAAGATAGCCACCATTGCATGCGTGGCTATCGATTTCAGTGCTAGGTTTTATTCAAATCAAACCAGCCTTCGATATAGCCTCGATTCCAGCTTTCCCGATAGCAGATTCATTGAGGACTAAAATTGAAGCCAGCGTTTATTGACGGCATAGTGTGTACTGCAAAAGCCGCAGCTTTACTGCTGGTGGCACTGGCCAGCATGTTTCCCAGCGCATTGATCGCGCAACAGCCGGTAGCGCGCAGCATGCTTGTATTAGTGTCAGACCGCTCCAGTGGTGGCCTGGTCGCAGCGGCCCACCGCTATGCACTGGCTGATAAAAGCGCAACTCAAAGCGTGCAAATTCGCACGGTCAGCCAAATAAACTTGCTTAGCGATAAAGCCTTGCAACAGCTGGCAAGCCAGGCTGACGGCATTTTAATGGCGGCTGTATTTGGCGAGCCGGTCGAGCGCCTGCTCAATCTCAAGTATCCACAGGGGCAAACGCGGCTGGCTATTGACGGCGACAGACGCTTGCTGGCACTGCATGCTGACCCGCAACAAGGTCATTTCGAGAGTTTGTCTACCGAGCAAACAGCCGCGCTGTTCAATCGCTTGAATGATGCATCAGAAGGCAGCTATCAGCAGCAACTGCGGCAGCAGCAGCAGCGCTGGCCGCAATTCTCGTTATGGCTACAAGCCCGTGCTTATTGGCAGAACCGTGGCACAGACAACCGGGTGTCGCTGCTGTCGCTGCTGGCTCAGCCACATAACGACTGGGCAAAGCTGCAACAGGCAAAACTGTTGCGCTTTTTAAACGCCGCAGGTGAACAGCAGTCGCAGACCGAATTGACGCAAACGCTGCAGTCGCAACATCGCCCGACTGTTTTCGTATTGGACCACGATAGCGGCGATCGCCCGGGCGACTGGCAGCTGCACCAGGCGATTTGCCGCCAGTTTAAGCAGGCGCACTGCGTAGCTGTGCTGTCGGCATGGGGTGAAGCCAGTGTCGATGCGGTGCAGGCGATTCGGCAGATCACCGGGGATAATGCCTCCCAGCCATTCGCGCTGATTTCGTTGCAGGATTTTGTGGTGGGCGGCGGTGACGGCCGCGAGCAGGTCAGCGAGCTGTTTGCCGAGTTGAATGTGCCGGTATTCAAGGGGGTACGCCTGACCGAATGGAATGCTGCCTTGTACGAAATCTCCAGCCAGGGTCTGCCGGCCGACAGCGTGCACTACCGTATTGCCATGCCGGAATTGCAGGGTATTGGTCAGGCGCAGGTACTGGCACTGGCAGCGGCGGGAAACGTCGATCAGATGACCGGCGCGCAGATCACAACAACTGAGCCCGTGATCAGCGAAGTGGCGCGCCTGCAGAAGCGTGTCGACAATTGGTTTGCGCTAAAAACCAAAGCCAATGCCGACAAAAAAATCGCCATTGTTTTCTATAACCACCCTCCTGGCCGGCACAACATCGGTGCCGACAACCTGAATGTGCCAGAGACATTGTGGCAGATGCTGCAGTCCTTACAGCAGTCCGGCTACTATCTTGGCCCTGAAGAGCAGCTACCAGGCAACGCCGGGGAACTGCTGGATTTGCTGCAACAGCGCGCGGTGAACCTGCCGGAGGATGCCAGGGCACTGGCCGCAATGGCAGACAAGGTTCACACAATGAGCCCCGCTGACTACGAAAAATGGTTTCAAACGTTAGCGGCGAGCGTGCAGGAAGAAATGCTGCACGGCCCGTTGGGCTTTATGCACCAGCGCCTCGAACACTTTCTGCTTAGTGCGGGGCAGCAATATCTTTTGCGACTGCCACACGCCGAGCAGCAGCGCATAATCCGCGAACTACAGCTAAGTACGCAGTCAACGATAAGTGATTTGCGCCACGCGCTGGACGGTATTCGCCACAACAGTCGGCAGCGCGCGCTGAATTTGCTGGACCAGCTGCAGGCAGCCTACCTCGCAGTGCTCGAGCGCTACCAAGCCAATAGTAGCGCTTTAAAGCAACCGTCGACCCAGTCACAGTCGTCGCTAACTGCGGCGCAACAACAGTGGCAGCAAGCAACGCAATTGCAGCAAACGCTGATAGACATGCGGATTGAAGGCATTCGCGGCTGGGGCAAAGCGCCAGGCAAGACCATGGTATGGAACAACAAACTGCTTATTCCCGGCGTACAGTTTGGTAATGTATTTCTGGGGCCGCAGCCGCCGCGCGGTTGGGAAATCAACGAAGAGCTGTTGCACGCCAATATGTCATTTCCGCCGCCGCATCAGTATCTGGCGTTTTACCATTATCTAGCCAACGAGTTCGGCGCCGATGCGCTGGTTCATGTCGGCCGCCATTCGACTTACGAATTTTTGCCGCGCCGCAGTGTCGGTTTGGCCGCAACGGATTACCCCTCCATCATCACGCAAGACATTCCCAGTATTTACCCGTACATCGTCGATGGCGTTGGCGAGGGTATTCAGGCCAAGCGGCGTGGCCTGGCAATTATGATCGATCATTTGACACCACCACTGGCTATCACCGAGCTGTACGATGGCTTACTGCAATTACGCCAGCTGATCGAAAGCGCGGAAGCAGCCAGCGATAAGACCACTCAGAATAAAGCGATCAAAGCGCTGCGCCGCAAGATCGATGCGTTGCATCTGCGTGACGAGCTTATCGCCAGCATGGACGAAGAGCTAAAGGTACGCGGCGTGGGTTTCAGCGAGGTGGACGATGAGTTTCTGTTGCATGAAGTGGGGCACTATCTGACCAATCTGCAGGAACAATTTATGCCCATGGGCCTGCATGTGTTTGGCCGCGACTGGGAGCAACAGTCCATCACGACGATGCTAACCTCCATGGGTGAAGGTGACAATATCAAACCAGGCAACGAGGCAAAAGTGCGCGCGGCCTTACAGCGCTCGCCGCAGGCGGAAATGACCGCGCTGCTAGGCGCCCTCAATGGCGGTTTTGTTGCCCCGGGCGTAGGCAATGATCCCATCCGAACCCCCGAATCATTACCCACCGGGCGCAATTTTCATGCGCTCGATGGCAGCTTGTTGCCGACCCAGCTGGGAGCAGATATTGGTCACCAGCTTGCTGCCAGGGCGCGTAAAGAGAACCCTCTCACGCTAGAGCAAAATAAGGCAGCGGAAAAAGAAGCCGTGATTTTATGGGCTTCCGACGCGGTGCGCGATGAAGGTTCGATGATTGCTTTCGGCATGGATATGCTAGGCGTAAAGCCGGTGTGGAACAGTCGCGGCATCATAAACAGCCTTGAACTGCTGCCTCTTACCGACGCCCGGTTGGCACGTCGTGATGTGCTGTTTACCAGCTCCGGTTTGTTCCGCGATTTGTATGCCTCGCAGCTGGAGTTACTGGACCAGGCAGTGCTGTTGGCGCTGGCGACCAGCCGCAAAACTATCGAACAACAATACCCGGCGCTTACCCTATTAGTGAAGCATGCGCTGCAGCCGATACAACCGCTGCTGACCGGTCAGGCAAACAACAGCGCGCCGCAGAACGAGACGCTTGAACAAAACCTGGTTGCACGTAACTGGGTGTTCGAGGCCAGCCAGCTGCTGCGCGCCAGCCCCGACGCCGACGCCAGTCTGCTGGCGCGGCAGGCCAGCTTGCGCATCTTTAGCACCGCACCGGGAGCGTATGGGGCAGGCGTTAATCGTTTGGCCGAACGTTCCGGCGCCTGGCAGAATCGCAAACAACTGGGGCAGGCATTTATCAAACGCATGGGGCACGCTTACGGCATCGAAGCAGGCGATTTCCGCAGCGGCAGCGGTGCTCAGGATCTGTTTAAAACCCAGCTAAAAGGCGTTGGCAATACCTATCTTGGCCGCGCCAGTAATCTCTATGGCCTGATCGACAATAACGACGCCTTTGATTATCTCGGTGGCCTCAACCTCGCAGTTGAAACGCTGACCGGTACGCCGCCCGATAGTTTTGTTATTTCCCACGCCAACAATCAAAATTTGCAAATGGACCCGCTGCAGACTGCGCTGCTGTCAGAGCTGCGCGGCCGCTTCCTCAACCGCCAGTGGCTGCAGCCGCTAATGCAAGAGGGCTATGCCGGCGCGCGCACAATGGGCAGCGAGTTTATCGAATACCTGTGGGGCTGGCAGGTCACCAGCCCGGAGATAATTAAGGATTGGGTGTGGGAAGAGGTGAAATCGGTATACGTCGACGATGCCCTGGATATTGGTCTGGACGAGTTTCTGCAGGACAAGCACAACGTGCAAGTGCAAACCAATATGCTGGCGGTAATGCTGGTAGCGATAGAAAAAGACTTCTGGCAAGCCGGCGCAGCGACCACCGAACAGCTGGCGCAGATGTTTGCCAACAATATCATCGAGCACGGTATTCCCGGCAGCGGTCATACACATGCGAATCATCCGCTTTATGACTTCGTCAAACCGCTGCTGAATGCGGCGCAGGCGGAGCAACTGGAACAGACTTTGGCCGCTAGCCGAATGGAAGATAACGACCAGCAAGAACCGGCAACGCCGGCGCGTATTCAGGAAATTGATGCTAACGAAAACCGCAAGCCAGACCCTCAGCAGGCAAAAACTGATGATGCAGCGGCAGAGCCTGCAGCCGATAAGAGCAATTCCGACAATCAACAATATTTAATCGCCATTGTTGGGTTTTGCCTACTTCTAATGCTTGCCGGCTTCGTACGCGCGCGCTGGCAGACCAAACCCACGTAAATTGTCGACGTTATCTATGTTTTCATCTATATCGTTAAATTTAATGCATCAGATCACCGGCATGCTGCTGCAACCGGTGGTGTGGGGTCTGCTGTTTTTTATTGCGCTGGCGCTATATGAAACCGGGCTGGCACTGGGCGAGCGGTTTGGTGGCATTCAGCGCCTGCTGCGCAACGCTGGCGCCGACGGCTTAATAAAAGCAGGCAAACGCCGCATCGAGCGAGCAGATTTTATCACGCGCATCGCCCCCATGCTGGGGCTGATGGGCACGTTAATTCCGCTAGGTCCCGGCCTCGCGGCACTGGGAGAGGGCGAGTTCACCGTACTAACCACCGCCATGACGGTAGCATTCGATACTACGGTTATTGGCTTGCTGGCCGGCATCGTGGGTTTCGTTTTAGGACGCATGCGCCGCCGCTGGTATGACGCCGCCATTGCGCAATATGAACAGGAAAACCGGCATGAGCGATAAATGGCGCAGCAGCTCGTTCGATGCACAGGATGATGAACCGTTGGGACCACTGGCGAATCTGGTAGATATTATGCTGGTGTTCGCCTGCGGCCTCATCGCCGCCCTGATTGCACTCAGCCCGCAACTAAAACAACATTTCAGGATGGAAGAGTCCGTACCCATTGAGCAAGGCAGGGAATTAATCGACGTGCCTGAATCGCTACAGGAAAAATTAGAGGGCAAGAAAGGTTATGAATCGATGGGGCAGGTATATCGTGATCCTGAAACCGGCAAGTTGATATTGATTAGCCAGTAGGTGTCGGCAAAGGAAAAAGCGATCCGCTAATCGGCGCGATCGACACGCATCACATGAAAGCGACCCATCTTGTCCTGGTTGATACTCAATAGGCTGGCTTGTTTCCCAGTCGAAATGAAACGACAGACAATGCCCGCACTGCGCGCGCCATAGTGGCCGAGAGGTGCAACAAATTCTGGTAACCCTGCAAGCAAATCTGCGCACTCCGTTAACTGCGAGACATCACCGATAAAGTGCAGAGCGCTATTGTCCAGCGATTGCGAGCCAAGCCAATGTGCAAGCTGTGTTACACCTTGCATGGTTCGCGGCGTGCTGATCGATGCCAGGGGCTGGTAGCTACTTGCTGAAGCTGCCGGCTGTAGCAAAAACCAGTGACTGCCTTCGGCCAGCGGCGCACCCTCTTGCAGGCGCATGCGCTGGCGCTGGTTTGCCAGCGGCGAGGGGCATTCATCAACCACGCCTAACAGTGCAGCGCGGCTTGCGCCGGTCGCGAAGTCCAGCGCGGCCAGCTGCAATATCGCTTCAAACGAGCTGTTTTGTCGGGAGACAAAGATGTTTTTGCCGGTCAAGTCGAGGTTACGTGCGACGTGGTAGCCGGCAGAGTTGCTTAGCGTATTAATAAAACTCGCTGGTTTCGGCGGCTCGCCGTGCACAAATATTTGCTGCTGCACCTTCACCACATTGGACATAGACGCCAAACCCGAGGCAATATACAGGGCGGTTTGGCTATCAAGGCGCATACTTTCCGGCAAGCTAGCGGCGCACAAGCCGGAGCCCAGCAGACTGAGTTCTATAAAACGGTCGATGCGCCGCGGCCGCTTGGCACACACAGCTGTAAGCCTTTCACGTAGATTGGTACGTGTCGACTGATCGTCGTTAACGTCGGCGTAGTAATCGCCCAGACTGGCTACCTGCAGCATCACTTTTGAACCGGTTTGTGCTGCACTACTATCGAACTATTGTTGCCGCCAAAACCGAAAAAGTTCAGCATATAAAAACCTGCATCGGCAGACTGAACTGTGGTTATTGGGCTTACATTCAACTCCGGGTCCGGTTCGCTAAAGCCTGCACTCGCGGGCATAACACCGGCTTCCAGCGCGGTAGCCAGCAGCGCTAATTCAATCGCCCCGCACGCACCCAGGGTATGCCCAACATAGGGTTTTATGCACACTACGGGCGGCAACTTATCGAACACCTGGTGCATGGCCGCCGCCTCGCCGTTGTCGTTCAGCGGGCTGGCCGTGCCGTGCGCTTTGATCGCCGCTATTTCCCCGGCGCCTATGCCAGCCTCGGTAAGTGCTGCACGCATTACCGCGGCAATTGAGCTGCCGTCAGGGTTTGACGCCGAAATACTGTAGGTATCGCACTGCGTGGCGCCAGCGCAAACGCTAAGGCCGTTATCATCACTGGCGCCATGCAACAGTAGGGCGGCGCAACCCTCCCCCAACACCAAACCGTTGCGGCGACGATCGAAGGGTCGCATCACATCGCTTGCCAGCAGCTGCATGCCAGCGAAACCCGATAGTGTTGTTACGTTAAATGATTCAATACCGACAACCAGCGCATACCGACTATAGCCGCTACGTATCGCCTGATGTGCCGCCAGAATGGCATTAGCACTCGAGGTACAGGCGGTATTGTAGGGAAAGTCAGCGCCAAAAAAACCGTGCCGGCGCTGCAGGTGTTCACTGATCTGGGTGAACCCGTCGAGGGGTATCGGCAACGCGTGGCGGGCACTCTGTGGCGGCAAATCTTGCAGGCTGTTTTGATACAACTCCTCAGCAATGGCAATGCCATACGATGAGGAACCGATAAAAACCGGCATTTGCGCGACCTCTTCCGCTTCCAGCTCTGCGTTATCGAGGGCTTCCGTTATGCTCGCATCCAACAGTCTGTGCATTCGTTGCTCGGCAGTGGCAGCCGTGTCAGCAGACTGTATTTTCAGATAGGCACCGTGCAGAGGCTGGTTAAATTGCGCTAATCGCTGTTGTTGATACTGCGCCTTCGCCGCTAACAAGCCGGCCAGATTAGCAGCCTTACCGCTACCCAGCGCAGTGGTCAGACCAACGCCGCCGAGTTTAACGTAGGGGCATGACTCCATTATTCGGCCAGAATAAAATTAGCCAGCGTGTCGATAGATGTCAGCGCCATACGCGTTTGATTACCGCTGTCGATATGCTTGCCGTAGCGGCTTTTGACTTCCAGCGAAATGGCGAGTGCATCAAGCGAGTCCAGCCCGAACTGACTGTTTTCACCGAGCAAGAGTTCATCGTCGGCAATGGCTTCGGCGCTGCCATCAACGTCGCACTCATCGATTACCAGTTGCTTGAGTTCGCGCTTTAAGTCTTCTATGTTCATGCAATTACCGTGTCGTCTGTTCTCTGGAAAGCAGGCTGGCGATTATTAGCAGCAGAGCAGCAAGCGCTAACAGCTTGCCGGCTTCGGGCAACACGTCAGCGATTTCACCGGCGCGTAGCAGGATGTCGAGAAAACCATCGAGCCCCCATGCCATTGGCGACCACTGGCTAAGGTCTTGCATAAATTGCGGCATGATAAAGCGCGGCACCATAATGCCGCCCAGCGCTGCCATAATGATATTGCAAACACCCGCTGCAATGGTTGCCTGCTCGGTGGTGCTGGCCAAATTAGCAATCAACAAAGCGTAGCTAACGGCCGCCAGCGCCGCCGCCGAAGAAATTACCAGCAAAGCGCCGACGCTGCCCAGAATTTCGAGCCGTTCGCCGCCGAGGGCGGGAATCAGATAAATGCCCACCAACAGCATTGCGCCAACCTGCAGCATGTTGATAGTAAAGAATGGGACGAGTTTGCCCAGCAAAAACTGATAGTTGCCTACGCCCATGCTCCGAAGGCGCGCTAGCGTACCCTGTTCGCGTTCACGAATCAAAGTGGTTGACAGCGGAATAGTAATGAAAAACATCGCAAATAATAGCCATGCGGGTACGTTTTGCTGCACGGCGGTGGGTATCTGCTGCTGCCCCGCGTCGCCTGTGTAGAGCGAATGCTCGGTCAATGCCTGCTGCATATCTATGCCGAAGTCGCTGTCCGTATTATCGGTGCCAAACGCTTCCTGTAGCGACTGCTGCACGTATACAGCCGACAGCCGTTCATGCAGGAACGCCTTAAACAGCTGCGCGGTAACTTTGTCTGTGCTCGGCGCCACATGCAGCGCAAGCGCGGCGTCGTCGTTCATCAATTGCTGCAGATAATCGGCGTTGATAACCACCAAAAACTGCGCGCCGTCGTCACGCGCCTTATGCAGTAGCGATTTCATGTCGCTATCGCCCGCTTCTACTCGACGAAATTCTATGCGTTCGGCCAGCCCCTGGATCAGGGCTCGGCTGGCCTTGCTTTTGTCCAGGTCGATCAAGTAGTAGCTAATTGTCGGGTTATGGCTGTCGAAACGGTCACTCAACGCAAACGACATAATCAGAATAAACAGCGATGGCATAACGAATAGCAGGGCCAGGCCGTGTACGTCGCGACGCAATAACAAAAATTCCTTACCAATAAGGCTAAGTAGTCGCATGGTTAATCCCTTAGCGATCGATGGGTAAGCTGCATAAACAATTCTTCCAGATTATGCGTGCCGTAGTGGATGCGCACCAGCTCGACCTCAAGCGATTCCAGATAAGCGAAAATCGGGTAAATTTGCGGCGCTTCGCCATCGGCTTCAAGTGTTAACAGTCGACCGCGCTGCGACACCGTATGGTGCCGTTCAAGCTGATGCAGCTGCGCCGCATTCAGTGGGGCGCGTAGCTCCAGGGTAATCGAGGTGCCAGTATGCGCAGCCAGCAGCGTCGGTAACGAGCCCTGCGCCAACACTTTGCCATTATCCATAATCGCTACTTCATCGCACAGATACTCTACCTCCTCCATATAGTGGGAGGTATAAAGTACGGTTATGCCCTTGGCATTGATATCCTTGATGGCCTCCAGAATAAAGCGCCGGGAATGCGGGTCTATGCCTACTGTAGGTTCGTCCAGTAGTAGCAGGCTGGGCCGATTCAACAGCCCTATCGCCAGATTCAAACGCCGTTTCAGCCCACCCGAAAGGTGTGCGGCTTTACTGCCAAGTTTGTCCTCCAGCCGGGTAATACCGGTGACTTCGGCAACGCGTGCCGCCAGGTCAGCCCGTGAGACGGCTTGAACCCTGGCGAAAAACTGCAGGTTCTCGTGCACCGTGAGGTCGGCATAAAACGCGTAGTCCTGCGGCACCAGGGAAAAATCTTGCGCATCGATGCGGCGCATATCGGCACCGTTGAGCAGTATTTTCCCGGCAGGGCTTACCAATTGGCCAGTCAACAGCGACAGCAGAGTCGTTTTACCCGCCCCATTCGGACCCAGCAAACCGAATAGACTGCCGCGCTTTATCTGCAGAGAAATGCCGTTGAGCACCGGCTGCTTGCTGTGCTTATAGCTAAACGCCAGTGATTCTATTTTGATCACTAAGATTCCTTGGCAACAGAGGATTTATTCATGCAGTCCGGGGCCATTGGGAGGGGCTGGCACTGCGGCAGAACGCGAAATTAACATATTTTGTGGCCAGGAATACATCAATGCAGAAAAAGCAATCTTAATTTGGTGCGGATGTCTAATTTTTAGCCTCTGGCATTGTCTATAGCCGACATCGATGGTATGTACACGAATATTCTTGTCGTTCAGCAGCGGGCGCGTTAGTCATGAAGATTAGACCGATCACTCTGCTCAAGCCCTGTTTGGCTCTATTATTTTGTTTCTGCATCGCCGCGTGCACCAGCATTAAACCGATGCCGGAGAAGGCTGCTGGTTTCACGGAGGTCAGCGCCTGCAATATCACCGAGCATATGCGCTGTATTTATCTCACCGGCAAAGAAACGATCAGCGACGGTTTGGAGCGTAAGTGGACGCGTCACTGGTTTCGCATGTCTTATATTGGCGTGGCCTGTGAACGACAACATGGCAGAACAACTGCGGTCATTTTAGAAACGCTGTTTGCGCTACCGCACTACTTTGCTATGGGGATCGGTAATGCCGGCGCCGCTATCCTGTCGCCCTTTTTGCAAAAAAATGACCACTAGGAGCCTAGCGCTTGATCGTCTCGCGCGTTTTCTGTTTTTGCCTTTCGCTTTTACGCAGCAACACATACACGGCGCCAACGCCGCCGTGGTGTTTCTGCGCGCCGTGAAACGCCAGCACTTCCGGCAACTGCTTGAGCCAGTGGTTTACGCAGCTTTTTACAATAGCCGCCTGCGGCTGACCGCGCCCTCCTTTACCGTGCACGATCAGCCCGGTGCGTACGTCATACCGCATGCTGTCTTTAATAAAATCAAACAGCGCCACGCGTGCCTGCGCCACGGTATGTTTGTGCAGGTCTAGCCGCGCATCAATAGCGTATTGCCCCAAACGCAGCTTGCGCAGCACACCGTGCTGAATGCCGGGTTTATTAAAGTTCAGTATGGCGTCCGGCATAACCTGCGGAATAAAATCTTCGCCCAGAAAATTTTCGTCGGGCCCGGTGTCCTGTTGCGCGGCCAGCCGGCGCGCCTGTTGGGCCAGTGACGCCGCCTGCCGTGCCGCTTTTAGCTCGGCGCGAGTCTGTGGCAGTGGCTGTACGCCCTGCATTTCTGCGCGGAATATATCGTCGTCGTCTTGCATGTTGCGCCAAACTAAACTTCTAATAGAAAAGTGACCGGTCCGTCGTTGGTTAGTTGCACCTGCATATTCGCACCAAATTCGCCGCTTGCCACGCTGCCATGCTTGCTGCCTGCATACTGCACCACAAAGTCATACAGTTGATGCGCCAGTGCAGGTGCCGCCGCACTGGAAAAACCGGGCCGCAGGCCTTTGCGTGTGTCGGCCGACAGAGTGAATTGCGAAACGATAAGAACCCCACCATGAATTTCGCTGACGCTGCGGTTCATTTTACCCTCGTCATCGGCGAACACGCGATATGCCAGTAACTTATCTATCAACTTGCGTGCAGCCGCTTCGCTGTCGTCTTTATCAATGCCCAACAATACCAGCAAGCCCTGGTCGATAGCGCCGACTATGTTAGCGTCAACGCTGACGCTGGCCTGAGTCACTCGCTGCAATAGAGCACGCATAAACCAGATAGATTTTAAACGTTAAAATCTTCGGCAAAGCGTTTTGCCATTTCGCGCGTGGCGCGGATCAACGCATCGACATTGCCGTGTTCATTGGCGCTGTGACCGGCTTCGCGAACGATATGCAGAGCCGCGTCGTGCCACACTTTTTGCAGGGCGTGGGCGTTGTCTAACGGGCACACCATGTCGTACCGGCCATGCACAATAATGCCGGGTATGCCTTTCAGCTTGTTGGCCTCGCGCAGAATCTGATCTTTTTCGATAAAGGCCTCATTAACAAAGTAATGCGCCTCGATGCGAGCCAATGCCAGCGCCACATGCGGTTGAGAAAAATGTTCGACCATATTCGCACTGGGGCGCAGGGTGGCACAACGCGCCTCCCACAGCGACCACGCCTTGGCCGCGCCCATACGCGCCAGCTCGTTATTGCCGGTCAGGCGTTTATAGTAAGCCTGCGCCATATTGTCACGCTCGGCCACCGGTATTGGTGCCAGAAAATCTTCCCAGTAGTCGGGGAAAATCATGCTTGCCCCCTGCTGATAAAACCAGTTTATGTCCTGCCGGCGGCACAGAAAAATGCCGCGTAAAATTAATCCCAGCACGCGTTCAGGGTTTTGTTGGGCATACAGCAGGCCCAGTGTTGAACCCCACGACCCACCAAACACCACCCATTTTTCTACCCGCAGTTCTTTGCGAATATGTTCAATATCATTCAACAACGACCGGGTATCGTTGTTCATTAGCTCGGCGTGCGGAGTAGACTGCCCCGCGCCACGCTGGTCAAACAGGATAATACGGAATTTTTCAGGATCGAAAAAACAGCGGTTCGATGGCCCGGTGCCACCGCCAGGGCCGCCGTGAATAAACAGCACCGGAATGCCGTACGGGTTACCCGACTCTTCAACATACAGCTCGTGCGGCGGTGACACCTTCATACGCTGAGTGCGGTAGGGCTTAATATCAGGATATAAAACGAACATGCCGGAATCCGTGAGTTTTGACGGCAGACACAATACTTTAAAACGCTGGATTTAGCTATTTTGGCAGGCTGCTACCTGCCGCATCGTCAAGCGGAAACCGACGTGCACGCTGACTCTCGCGGCGTTCAGGAAGGGGGAATAATAATTTCTACACGGCGATTTTTTAAGCGACCTGTTTTACTTTTATTATCGGCGATAGGGTAATACTCACCCAGGCCAATCGCGCCGATTTTGTCTTCGGCAGCACCAAGCTCGACCAGTAGCCGTTTCACATTTTCGGCGCGACGCTGAGATATACTGCGATTCACGTCGGCTGGACCGCTGTCGTCAGTATAGCCTTCGATTAAAATATCGCGGTCGGGATAGTTCTGTAATATTTCGGCAATACCAGCAACGGCTTGTTCACCGGCGGCACTGAGCTCGGCGGTGTTAAATTCGAACAGAACATCGCCGATGGTTAACACTTGGCCGCGGTCATCCGCCGAATCCTGCAAGCCATCCTCGGCAGCAGTGCCATTCCGGGTCTTCAAAGCAGCCGGCACTTCCTGCGTCTGCTGCATTTTCCTGGTGGCGTCGCTGAGTCTGGCGCGCGCCTTGCTGATGTCCTGTTGTTCCAGCGCTACGGTCGACAGGCGCAGCGAGAGCCTGGCGTAGTCATCCACCAACTCGGTTTTCACTTTTCTATTGTGCAGCTGCTCGGCTTTGATTAACGCCTTTTCAGCGTCGGCCAGCGCATCGGCGCCGCTTTTCGACAGCTGCTCTGTGTCGCGAAGCTCGTGATATGCCGCGCGCGCCTGCTCAAGATTTGGATTGCTCTCCAGCGCAGACGGATCGGTCTCCAGGTTGGCGCATCCCGTCATAATCACCGTCGTAATCACCGTCGTAATCAAAGCCGCTAGCACTGGTACGCTTGTTCCTGGTCGCACGACTGAACTCCCTGCTGTTGTATAAGTAATAACCTAATGGTCACAAATTTCTACTGTTAATGCAATTGGCACGACGTTTGTTTTTTAATCGCCCGGATACAGATAGGGAAAGCACTTGCGCCTTTCGTTCAAGGTCAGGTTTCTAACCTTGCAGATATTTTTGTCTGGAATCTGCTCCGGCGAACGATAATTTTGTAGCGCCTGGTCGATGCTGGCCTCGCGCAGAATGTGCAATATCGGGTACGGCGAACGATTGGTTAAATTTTGGGCGTCATCGCTGCTCGTGCCGGCGAAGCGATAGTGCGGATGGAAGCTGGCAATCTGATACACGCCCTGCCAATTGTAGTGCTGCAGCAATGCGTCTGCCTGGTTCAGAAACTGATTGTAGTGCGCAAACCCGGTAAGCATATCGGCAACGATCAGCAGTGTAGTTTCCAGCGTTTCCGGCTTAGTGTCGTCCAGCAACAGCAATTCCGCGTGCAGATCCTGCAGCAGCTGCTGCTCGGTGCAGGCTGCGCTAACCACCATTCTAATCTGCTGCCCACGCTGCGGTCCGGCGGCGAAGGGGCACAGGTTCAAACCTATGACCACGTCTTGCAGCCAGCGCTGCACACTTTGTTCTATGCTCTGCATTAAAGATTAAATCCAGCTGTGGTTGCGGATGGGTGTGATGATACCTCTTTTTGTAGACTTGGCTGATCGCTTGCTATACTGTTGCCGCGATTGTACCTAAGGGGTGGTAGTGGCGTTTCAAGGTGATATTACCTTGAAAGAGTACTGGCCTGAGACACCAGCGGCGTTGCCGTGGTGAACCCTTGAACCTGATCCGGATAATACCGGCGTAGGGATAGGCGACACCCCTCTTATCCCCACGTCATGCACCGGATCTCTTTTGCTCCACACGAGAGAGAACGATGCCAATAAAAAGTTTGCCACTGCGTGCTGCTGCACTCGTTCTGCCATTGTTGTCACTACCCGTCGCGCTAATATCGACGGCGCAGGATGCAGCACAAAGCGACGACGAAATTCCTGAAATCATCGTCACTTCCGACTTCCGGCCCAGCGAGCTGCAAAGCTTGCCGGCAAGCTTAACGGTGATGTCGACCGACACCATTCAAGCGCGTGCTGCACAGCATTTGGAAGATGTTATCAACCTCGCCCCCAACGTAAATTTCTCCGGTGGCTCTTCGCGGGCGCGCTATTTTCAAATTCGCGGTATTGGCGAGCGTAGTCAGTTTCAGGAGCCGGTTAACCCTTCGGTGGGTTTTATTATCGACGATATTGACTTTAGCGGCATTGGCACCGGTGCCACCCTATTTGACGTTGAACAGGTGGAAGTATTACGCGGCCCTCAGGGCACCCGCTACGGGGCTAACGCGCTGGCCGGGTTGATCAACATCACAACTAAAGCACCGACCGAGCGCTTCGAGGCAAATGCCGAGGCGTCGCTTGCCGATTACAACACTGGCAGCCTCGGCCTGGCCGTTGGTGGCCCACTGGTGCAGGACAGCCTGCTCGGCCGTATCGCCGTGCAGCAATATTTATCAGACGGTTTTACCGAGAACACCTTTCTCGATCGTGACGACGTCAATGAACGCGACGAGCTGACCCTGCGCGGCCGTTTGCGCTGGCTAGCCAGCGACACGCTCAGCGTAGATATTACCGCCATGCATCTCGACGTTGACAACGGTTACGACGGGTTCTCGCTGGATAATGACCGCCAAACCCGCTCCGACGAACCGGGCCGCGACCAACAACAAACCAGCGCCCTGGCGATCAAGGCTGACTGGGATATTAACGATGCAGTGCAACTCGTCAGCAGCGTTTCCTACGCCGATTCCGACTTGTTCTACGGCTACGACGAAGACTGGACGTTCGTTGGATTTCACCCCGACGGCTACTCCTCGACTGACAACTACGAACGCGAACGCTCAACTTACAGCGCCGAGTTACGCTTACTATCGGGCGATGCCGGCAAGCTGTTCGGCGGCAGCACCGATTGGGTGGTCGGCCTGTATTATCTTGCCAAAAGAGAAAGTCTCGTGCGTGAACACACCTTCGACCCGCTATTTACCAGCGACTATGACACCAATAACGGCGCAATTTATGGCCAACTGCACACCGCGCTGAGTGAACGTCTGACTCTGACCACCGGGCTGCGAGTAGAACAATGGGAGGCCGACTATAGAGACTCCACTGCCTTGCCCTCCAATAGCCCCAACGAAACGCTGTATGGCGGCAAGTTAGGCTTGGACTTTCAGCTGAATGACTCGCAGCTGCTATATACCAGCGTGTCGCGCGGCTACAAAGCGGGCGGCGTTAATAACGACGGTAAACTGGTCGGCACCGACGCGAAACGGGACTTTGAAACCGAGTTTCTATGGAATATAGAAACCGGTGTGAAATCCAGCTGGCTGAACCGGCGTTTGCAAAGCCGCGTTTCGGCGTTTTATAGCGAGCGTAAAGACCAGCAGGTAAAAAGCTCGTTCGTTAATCCGCGTAATGTGAACGACCCCAACAGTGTGCCGGAGTTTATCGATTTTATTGCCAACGCGGCCAGCGGCGAAAACTACGGGCTGGAAGCTGAGCTGAATTGGCAGGCGAACGAGTCGGTACAACTGTTTGCCAACTTCGGCCTGCTACGCGCCACCTTCGACGCATACTTCGCGCCGGCGACGCAACGTGACCCGGAGGGGCTGGACCTAAGCGGTAGGGACCAGGCGCACGCCCCGCGCTACCAGTTCGCGTTCGGCGGTCAATACGAGTTCGCTCCAGGCTGGTACGCGCGCGCTGAAGTGGAGGGCAAAGACGAATTTTATTTTTCCGATCGCCATGATGCAAAATCTGACGCGTATCAACTGGTGCACCTGCGCCTTGGTTACAGCGCCAACAAGTGGAGCGTCGGGCTGTGGACCCGCAATTTGTTTGATAAAGATTACGAAATACGCGGCTTCGGCAGCTTCGGCAACGACCCGCGTAACGGCTACGACGTTGGTACTTATACGCAGTTGGGTGAACCGCGCATGGTTGGCATCACCGCGAACCTGAGTTTGTAGACGGCAGGGTGCGCCATGCGCACCGCAGCATGCTGCGGCTGCCTGTATACTTCTTCATGCACACGCCGCACCCTGCGGGTTTATTCTCGCTGCGACTGC
Organism: Pseudomonadales bacterium; assembly: GCA_037969395.1. Taxonomy (GTDB): domain Bacteria; phylum Pseudomonadota; class Gammaproteobacteria; order Pseudomonadales; family JAUIET01; genus JBBKXJ01. Next base: position 8,051 of record JBBKXJ010000159.1, on the reverse strand, counting down.
GTGAGCATATTTAATTAAGGAATGGGAACGAAATAACTTGTCGATATTGCGCCGGATTTTTGTTCGTCTTCAAGGCGTGGTAACAGGCGCATAGTCGAACTATGTAACTGTTAGCGCAACGAAGAAGACGGGCGAAAAGACAAGCAAGAACGGCAAGTTATTTCGTGACCGTTCCTAAACACCATTGCAACAGGAGACAACTATGCAATTGTCAGTCGATATTAGCCTTTACCCCTTGAAAGACGAATACGCTCCCATTGTGATCGATTTTATTGATCGTTTAGATAAATACGAAGGACTACGCGTTATCGGCAACACCATGACCACTCAGATATTCGGCGAATATGATCTCGTGCACGACGTGTTACGCACCGAAATGCGTCACTCAATTGCCACTTACGGCCGTTCAATTTTCGTTTGCAAGTTTATTGACGGCGATCTCAGCCCGGTGAAATGAACCTCGAAAACATAAGCGGCAATATTGCCATGGCCTGGCAGGCCATGCCGGGCTGGGAACTATGTGCTGTAGTGCTGGCCATCGCCTACGTGCTGCTGGCAATACAGGAACGCATAGAATGCTGGTATGCGGCTTTTCTAAGCGCGTCGATATTTCTGGTGTTGTTCTGGAACGTTAACCTGCTAATGGAATCGGTGCTGCAGGTTTACTATATAGGCATGGCGATCTATGGCTGGACGCAGTGGCGACGCCAGGCAGATGGCGACGCCGACCTGCATATTCACACCTGGCCGCTGTTTCGCCATGCCAAATTTCTGGCCGCCATCGTAATGATTACGCTAATTTCGGGTTACATTCTTTCTAACACATCCAGTGCGGCGCGCCCTTATCTTGACTCGTTCACCACGTGGGCCAGCGTATTCACCACCTGGCTGGTCGCCCGCAAAGTGCTGGAGAACTGGCTGTACTGGATTGTGATCGATGCCGTGTCGATCTTTTTATACGTTGATCGCGGTCTGTACCTGACCTCTGTCCTATTCGTTATGTATGTAATTTTCGCCGTGGTCGGCTTCCTGCAATGGCAGCAAAGCTACAGCGAGCAATCCCGCTCATGCGCAGCGACCGCCTGACGGCAGCGCTGGCAAGCTGGCCGCGATGGAGCGCCACCGAGCCGTCGGTCGTTAGCGAGTTAAAAGGCGGCCTGACCAACCAAAGTTATCTTATCAAAGCCGGCAGCACGCTGCTGGTGCTACGCCTGAACTCACAAAAAACGAAACAGTTGGGCCTGGACCGTGCACTCGAAATTCAGGTGCTGAAGCGAGCCAGCGCCGCAGCAATAGCGCCCGAGCTAATTTACGGTGATCCGCACCGCGATATTCTTGTGACCAGCTATCTCGACGGGCAGCGCTGGCTGCAACAGCACTGCAGCGACGCTGAAAAACTGCAGCAGCTGGCACGGCTAATGAAGGTCACGCATGGACTACCTTGCGTAACTGGCGCTCTAAATTTACAGCAACGCGCAGACCACTATTGGCGCTCAATCAGAAATTCTGACGCAGCCGGCAGCGGTGCAACGCAGTCGGCTCGAACCTTGCAAAAGCCAATGCAAGAATTTTTTACGCGTGCCAACGAGCAATGTGTGCAACGTACACTGTGCCATAACGACCTGCTTGCCGATAATCTTCTCAGCGGGAAAAATGGCGAATTGATCGCGCTGGACTGGGAATACGCTGCCATGGGCGACCCCTACTTCGATCTCGCAGTCGTGGTTGAAGGACACCGGATGGACGCTGCAGCCGTGCACACTTTATTGACGCATTACAGCGACGCGTCGACCAGCGCAGCACTACAACGACTGGCACTGCTGCGCACCATCTATTGTTATCTGGACTTGCTGTGGAACCTGGTGCAAAGTGGCGCGCCAAATCAGGCTATGGTTGAGAGTAAGGTTGAACGCTTGCAGCGCCTTACAGCCGCGTAGCAGCAGGAAGTTAAAACGCGATGCAAATTCAGTGGTACCCCGGCCACATGTACAAGGCCAAAAAACAGATCGCCGCTAGCTTGCCCAGGGTCGATCTAATCATTGAAGTATTGGACGCACGCATCCCCTTCAGCAGCGAAAACCCCATGCTCGCCAAGCTGCGCGGCAGCAAACCGTGCATCAAAATACTGAACAAAAGCGATCTTGCCGACCCCGCGATCACGGCGCTTTGGCAAACGTATCTCGACCAGCAACGCGGCGTCAAAACCCTCGCACTAAGCAGCAAACAGCCGGACAAAATGCGCCGCTTACCAGACCTGTGCCACAAGATGATCGCGGCCAAGCGCAGCAGCGTGAAAGATATAAGGGCGATGATTATGGGCATTCCTAACGTCGGCAAGTCTACCCTGATTAACACCCTGGCCGGCAAAAGCATCGCCAAAACCGGCAACGAACCTGCCGTTACCAAAGCACAGCAACACATTGCTCTGCCGGGCGGAATTACCTTGCTCGACACTCCAGGGCTGCTATGGCCTAATCTGGAAAACAGGAACAGCGGCTATCGGCTGGCGACGATTGGCTCTATTAAGGATACTGCGCTGGATCATGCCGATGTGGCGTTCTTCGCGGCGGCGTATTTACTGAAGGCGTACCCCGAAAACTTGCGCGTGCGCTATGCTATTGACGAATTGCCTAAAACTGAATTGGAGCTACTGGAAGTAATCGGCGCGAAACGTGGCTGTTTGCGTGGCGGTGGGCAGATTGATCTGGATAAAGTCAGTAAGTTGCTGCTTAGCGAATTACGCAGCGGAGCAATGGGGGAAATCAGCCTGGAAACGCCGGCGTTGATGGAAGAAGAGCTTGTCGAACTGGCTTTGATTCGAGACGCAAAGGCGAAAGCGAAAAGCAAAACAAGGAACTTAAATAATCGATTGCATTAGTGTTTGTTTTGGAAAGTGTCGAGTCGTCTGCATAAGCGTTAGAAAGGCTATGGTGAAAGGATAGCGATCGTTACTCGACGACTGAGACTTAAGCTGTTTGTCTTTCACTCGCCCGCCGCGGATCACGAATCCATTCGCTCCACGAGCCGGGATACAATCGCGGCATTGCCAAACCTGCATGCACACTGGCTAAAATGTTGTGGCATGCAGTAACACCCGAACCGCACATATGCACGCTATTTCCGGTGCTGGCATGCCGTCGGGCAAGAATATCGCGCGGCAGAAAATGAGAATGCCGGTCGGGGTCGAGGTTATCTTCGAAGTGCAGATTGCGCGCGCCAGGTATATGGCCAGCAACGCTATCGATGGGTTCCACGGCACCGTCGAAGCGTTCTTGTGCTCGGGCATCAACCAGGCGAATGGATTTATCGGCAAGGCCCAGCTGCAAAGTGTCGGCATCGATTACCATTGCGGAATTCGGCTTTGCCGAAAAGGTGCCGCGCGTAGCGGCTAACTCATTGGTCTTAGTTTCCAGGGCCAGTTCAAGTCGCTGCCAGGCCTGTAGACCGCCATCGAGTACTGCCACGCGTTCATGTCCCAACCACCGACACAACCACCACAGGCGCGCGGCAAAGGCGCCCATGCATTCATCATAAGCCACAATCTGACTTGTTGGTGTCACCCCAATGTCACGCAACGTATTTTCAAAATCGTCGATTGAAGGCAAGGGGTGGCGGCCGGTGCTTGCTGTCACCACAGCGGACAGGTGCGTTTCCAGGTCGAGAAAAAAAGCGCCCGGAATATGATTCCGCTGATATTGTTGCAATCCAAGCGCGGGGTCAGCGAGCGAAAACCTGCAGTCAACAATAATACAATTGCTGCCCAGGTCTGTCAGTTGTGGCGCGTCAATCAAAGCTGTAAACACTGTGCTCATCGCTGTTTCTGATTGCCGCTAGCCAACAGGTGATAGCAGCATAGCCGCCGCCGAATACTTTAGGGCACCTTTATCCTACATTAAACTCGATCCGATTATTAGCTCCGCATGTAATCAGCCGTATTGCTACAGAGCCCGACTATCCTGATCAACAGCTCTTGCACGCAGCGCGTCCGGGTCGGAGTCGGCATCACCCGGTATCCAATCAGCCATGCAGGCCCGATCCTTTACGCAGGGGTCAGTCACTGTTAGTAGCACGCGTCGTTGCTGCAGCCGCGCAGCGGAAGTCGGCGATTGTGGTTTACCTGTCAACGCTACCGCTATAATGCCGGCCAATGATTAAACTCGATTCAGTCAGCCTACAGCGCGGCGGTAAATACCTGCTGGAACACGGCAGCGCCGCCATTCATCCCGGCCAGAAAGTCGCCTTGATTGGCGCTAACGGTAGCGGTAAGTCCAGCTTGCTACAGCTACTGCTTGGCACTCTGCACGCCGACAGCGGTAGTGTCGATATGCCGGCAGAATGGCGGGTGGCGCATATGGCCCAGGAGGTGTTCAGCACCGAGCGCAGCGCGCTGCAGTTTGTACTCGATGGCGATACCGAGTTGCGCAAACTCGAGACTGAACTTGAAGTGGCGGAGCGCGAGCATAACGATGCCGCCCTGGCGCATCTGCATCAGCAGATGGACACCATCGGTGGCTACACGGCATCTGTGCGCGCCGAACAGTTGCTGATGGGTTTGAATTTCAGTCTGGCGGATATTAACAAACCAGTCGCCAGCTTTTCCGGTGGTTGGCGCATTCGACTGAATCTGGCGCAGGCCCTGATGTGCCCGTCGGATTTGCTATTACTCGACGAGCCGACCAACCACCTCGACATGGACGCCAGCGTATGGCTGGAGCAGTGGCTGCGACGCTACAGCGGCACACTGTTACTGATCTCGCACGATCGCGATTTCATCGACACAGTTTGTGATCTTATAGTGCATATTGAACATCGCGCTCTTAATCACTACCGCGGCAATTACTCGGCTTTTGAACGCCAGCGCGCCGAACGCCTGTCGCAACAGCAGGCCGATTTCGAAAAGCAACAGCGCCAGATCGCGCACATCAATAAATTCGTTAGTCGGTTTCGTGCTCAGGCTACCAAGGCCAAACAGGCGCAGAGCCGTTTAAAAGAATTGGAACGCATGGAATTGCTGGCACCGGCGCACGTTGACTCGCCGTTTGATTTCGAGTTTCTGCCGCCGGGGCGTATGTCGGACCCGCTGTTAAATCTCGCGCATGCACAGCTGGGCTACCAGCAAGTGGCTGTATTGGAAAGCGTGAGTCTCGCAATTCATCCTGGCGCGCGTATCGGACTGCTGGGGCAAAATGGTGCTGGCAAATCCACATTTATAAAATCACTGGCGCTTGAATTACCGCTGCTTGGCGGCGACCGCATGGAAGGCGAACATCTGCGTATTGGTTACTTCAGCCAGCACCAACTTGAAGCGCTGGATATGAATGCCAGCCCTGCCTTGCATTTACAGCGCTTGAACCCAACCGCCAGCGAACAGCGTATTCGCAACTTTCTCGGCGGCTTTAATTTTCGCAATGACAAAGCGCTGGAAGTCATCGCAAGTTTTTCCGGCGGCGAGAAAGCGCGGCTGGCGCTGGCCCTTATTGTTTGGCAACAGCCTAATCTGCTATTACTCGATGAGCCGACTAACCATCTCGACCTGGAAATGCGCCACGCCTTAAGCCTGGCTCTGCAGGAATTTGAGGGAGCGATGCTGTTGGTGTCGCATGACCGGCATCTGTTGCGCAATACGGTTGATCAGTTTCTGTTAGTCGATGCCGGTAGCGTTAGCCCGTATGCCGGTGATCTGGATGACTACAAAGCGTGGCTGCTAAAGAAAGTCGCGACCACCAGTAAGGATGAACAGAGCTCCGCGGCCAACAAACCGGCGAATAAAAAATCACAGCGCCAGGCAGCGGCCGAACTGCGGCAGCAGCTTGAACCGTTGCGAAAAACTATTCGCACGGCAGAACACGGCATGCAGCGCTACAATCAGAAACTGGCTGAGGTGGAGCAAGAGCTGGCTCAAGAGGACATTTACGCCGCTGGTAATAAAGATCAACTGCAACGCTTGTTGCTAGAGCAGGGCAAGCTGCGGCAGGAAGTCAACGCGCTTGAAGAAAACTGGTTAAGCCTTAGCGAAGAACTGGAACAGGCGGAAGCCGCGCAGGCGTCCTGATCCAAGCAACGCTAAGCGTATGTCGCTATGGTGCGCACAGCACACCCTACGAATGCAGTGCGTGCGCTGTGCTATGCGCTCGCGGTGGTTGTTCAAGCTTTCCAGGGTTTGAACTGGCAGCTCGCATGTTCGCGGTGCGTAGCCATGGTGGGTGGGGTAGACTGACAGCATAGTATTTACATCCCATAAAAAAGGTAAACGTCATGCTCAAAGCCCAATATAGCGAACGCGGTCCGGTGCCGCAGGACGTGATCGACGCGGTTGAATTCGAAGCGCCTGAACCGCAGGCGGGCGAGGTGTTGCTTGAAGTGCTGGCCGCACCCATCAACCCTTCCGACGTACTTACCCTGACCGGCGAATACGGCATATTGCCGCCGCTGCCTGCAGTCGGTGGTAACGAAGGCGTTGGCCGAGTGCTGCAGCTAGGCGAAGGCGTGAGGACGCCCGCCGCCGGGCAAACAGTGCTACTACCCACCGGTGCCGGCACCTGGTGTACGCATATGATCGCTGCCGCTGACGGGCTGCTGCCGTTACCCAACGAAGCCGACCCACTGCAGCTCGCCATGATGAAAGTCAACCCGCCTACCGCCTCACTGCTGTTAACCGAGTTCGTCAATTTGAAGGCCGGTGACTGGGTGATTCAGAACGTTGCCAACTCAGGCGTCGGCTCTTACGTTATTCAGTTGGCGAAACTGCGCGGCTTGAAAACTGTAAACATTGTGCGACGTGAATCGGTCGCCTCCGAGGTTGCAGAACTTGGTGCCGACGTGGTGCTGGTTGACGGTTCCGACCTCGCTGCACGTGTTGCCGACGCGACCGGCCAGGCAAACATACAGTTGGCAATAGACGCCGTTGGCGGTGAGGCCACCAATCGTTTAGTCGACTGCATTGGTGAGGGCGGCACGCTGGTGAATTACGGCATGATGAGTGGCGAGGCCTGCGTCATATCTCCCGCCGCATTCATATTTCGCGACATCACATTGCGCGGCTTCTGGTTGAGCAAGTGGATCCAGAATGCGTCCAGGACAAAGCAGAAAGCGGTTTTTGGCGAGGTAGCCACGTTGATCGCACAAGGGAAACTACATACCAATGTTGCGGCCACGTATGACATTAGTCAAATAAAGGAAGCGGTTGCTGCCGCGCATGCGGGTGGGCGCAATGGCAAGATTATGCTACTGCCGAATGGCTAGATGGTAGGACTGGTAGCGTCCCCAGAACGACGCTTGTCGCCGCCGCTATTTTTACGTTTCTCAACATAAGTGCGGGCCCCGGCTTCAATCATCAAATCGGCTAATTTACGCGGCTGGTCTGCCTTAAACCACGCCACGCCGATGCTGGCGGCCAGTGGGAACGCGATATCCTGCTGCGAATTTAAATCGGTCAGTTCAGCGCGTAGTCTTTCTAACATCACGTCATAATGGCTTTGCTGGTCGCATTGCGCCAGCACGGCAAATTCGCTACCACCCAGCCTGCCGACAATATCGGTTTGCCGAAACACACTACGCAGCGCGCTGGCAGTTCGCTGCAATGCCAGGTCGCCCATGTGGTGGCCGAGCGTCACATTAATTGTTTTGAAATTGTCCATCTCGATGATAAGCAGCAGCAGCGATTGCCGGTCAAGCTGCGCCTGTGTTAACTGCTCATTCGCCAGTTTTTCGAAACCTTCGCGATTAAACAGCGCTGATAGCGGGTCGCTCAGCGACAATTGAAAAGACGCCAGATTCTGGCGAATGGCGGCACCCCGCACGGCTGCAGAAAATGTGGCACCAGTATCGCCCAGCGTGAGGTTCGCGGCGGTCTCGGCGCGTACTTTGGTGATCCGTTCGATCAGCAGCAGTTCACGGGCACCAACCAGCAACGTGGTCGCCTGCAAATAAAGTTCACCACTGGCTACCTCTTCCTTCCATACAATAGTGCGCCGCCGGCGCGCGACGCCTTTGCTCCAGAATTCATTGGCCTCGGCCATAAAGTGGCTGAGCACCGGGTGCAAATCAGCGCG
>JBBKXJ010000158.1:0-12011 GCA_037969395.1 Pseudomonadales bacterium | reverse complement strand
CCCCTCACGCTTTCGCAGGCAAGCTTCTGTGCAGCACCAAATAACCCACAATACCCGATGCCAACGAGCCAATGATTATACCCAGCCGCTCGTCAAACATGATATTGACGCCAGACTCTTCAAACGCCAGCGAGGCGATAAACAGACTCATAGTAAAGCCAATGCCACACAGCGCGGCGGTGCCATACAGCGACAGCCACGTCAGCTCCTTCGGCAATTCTGTTAGCTTGAGTTTTATGCCTAACCAGCAAAAGCCGAACACGCCGACCTGCTTGCCAACGAATAGACCAAGCGCAATGCCCAGCGGAACATCGTGCAGCACTTGCTCTATACCCACACCGTGCAGGTTAATGCCCGCATTGCAAAACGCAAACACCGGTAAAATCACCAAGCCGACCGTTGTGTGCAAATCGTGCTCCAAACTTTTTAGCGGCGATATGCCGCCCTCAACTCCAGTTTTCAGCGGGATAAACATGGCAAGTATTACGCCGCTCAAGGTAGCGTGTACGCCGGATTTAAGCAGCGCAACCCACATAACAAGACCGACCACAGCGTACATGCTTTTATCCAGCACGCCGCTGCGGTTGAGCATAAACAGCACGGCAATGCAGCACGCTGCAACGGTCAGCGCGGTTGCCGAGATTTTGCTGGTATAGAACGCGGCGATGATAATAATCGCGCCGATGTCGTCAAAAATTGCCAGCGAGGTCAGGAAAATCTTAAGACTGGTGGGTACGCGCGACCCCAGCAGCGACAATATGCCCAACGCAAAGGCTATGTCGGTAGCGGCGGGAATAGCCCAACCCTGCATACCCGTCGGATCGTCTTTATTGAAGTAAATGTACACCAGCGCCGGCGCTAACATACCGCCAACGGCGCCCAGGCCGGGCAGTATAATATTCTTTTTGTCGGCTAACTCGCCTTCCAGCATCTCACGCTTCAGTTCCAGCCCTACCAACAGAAAGAACACCGCCATCAGCCCGTCATTGACCCATAGCAGCAGTGGTTTGGCTATTTCCAGCGCGCCTACGATGATGATAACCGGTGTATCTAATAACAGTGCGTAGTACGAGTGCAGCGGCGAATTAGCAACTAACATCGCCAACATAGCAGCGGCTACCAGCAGAATACCGCCGGCTGAATCTTGTTTCAGAAATTTGAGCATCTAATCAACTTGGTTGTTACGAATTGTTGCGTTTTTAATGGCTTAAAAACGATGGCAGTAAGTGCGGTGTGCTGGTTATTGCAGCATGCGGCATAAGTAAAAGTCACCGTTTACCTTGCTTTTTACCGAGTTCTTCGTTCGAGGTTATGGTAGTAGAAAGGTCTTTTAGAATGCCGTCTTTAATACTGTAAATCCAGCCATGCACTGCCAGCTCAGTGCGGTTGCGCCACGCGTGCTGCACGGTAGAGGTGTGGCACACGTTGGCCACCTGTTCAATCACGTTCAGCTCGCACATGGTGTCGAGCATTTTATCGTGGTCGAGATTTTCCAGTTTGTCGGCGTTAAAACGCGCCACGTCTTCAATATGTCTGAGCCAATTGTCAATCAGACCATGCTCCTTATCGTCCATCGCCGCGACGACGCCGCCACAGCCATAGTGACCACACACAATAATGTGCTTCACTTTTAACACGTCAACAGCGAACTGAATGACTGACAGACAATTCAGGTCGGTATGCACCACAACATTGGCAATGTTACGGTGCACAAACACCTCGCCTGGCGGCATATTGACGAGATTATTGGCTGGAACGCGACTGTCTGAACAACCAATCCACAGATATTCCGGGGTTTGTTGCTTGAACAGATTTTCAAAAAAATCCGGGTCTTCGCGCTTGACTGCGGCCGCCCACTGCGCGTTTCTCTCGAACAAATAATCCAGTTTTTCCAAAATAGTTCGCCTGTTGGCAGGTTGCGCCGGCTTCGTGACTGCCGGCTGGGGGTTAATCTTCGCAATATTAGCCTAAACGACGCACCCATCGCAGCATAATGTACAAAAAAAGCACGCAAAAAAGGCAGCAAAGCGTTACACTACGCGGCCTTGCCGACTTCGCACCGCACGCTCACCGCAGCGGGGCAGTCAGCACGCCTCTGCATTCCAGCATTTTGTAATAATTCCAGGTTCAGTACATGACTACCGACACGGTAACGGCGTTCAATCAATTGGCGCTCAAACAACCCCTGCTAACAGCACTCGACGAAATAGGCTACGAAACACCTTCCCCCATTCAGGCACAAACCATTCCGTTGCTGCTGGCCGGCAAAGACGTTGTCGGCCAGGCACAAACTGGCACCGGTAAAACGGCCGCTTTTGCACTGCCGATTTTGTCGAATCTCGATCTCAAGCAAAAGGAACCGCAGGTATTGGTGCTGGCGCCTACCCGCGAGCTGGCAATTCAGGTCTCCGAGGCGTTTCAGAAATACGCAAGGCATCTGCAAGGCTTTCACGTACTTCCCGTTTACGGCGGCCAGGACTACAGCGGTCAGATACGTGCATTAAAACGCGGCGTGCATGTGGTAGTGGGCACTCCCGGCCGAGTGATGGACCATATGCGCCGCGGCACGCTTAAACTCGACAAGCTCAAAGTGCTGGTATTGGATGAAGGCGATGAAATGTTGCGCATGGGTTTTATCGACGACGTCGAATGGGTGCTGGAACAAACCCCGCCCAACCGCCAAATTGCGCTGTTCTCGGCCACTATGCCGCAACAGATTCGTCGCATCGCCACCCGCCACTTAAACGATCCGTCGCAGATTACCGTCAAGGTTAAAACCACCACCGCGGATACCATTCGGCAGCGCTATTGGCCGGTCAGCGGTATGCAAAAACTGGATGCATTAACTCGCATTCTTGAGGCCGAGACGTTTGAGGCCATACTGATATTTGTACGCACACGCATAGCGACCGTTGAGCTTTCTGAAAAATTACGCGCACGCGGTTACAGCTCGGCGCCGCTCAATGGCGACATTACGCAGAACCTGCGCGAACGCGCCATTGACAATTTAAAGAAAGGCAAGCTCGACATTATTGTCGCTACTGATGTTGCGGCACGCGGTCTCGACGTCGAGCGCATCAGTCACGTAGTCAACTACGACATACCGAACGATACCGAAGCCTACGTACACCGTATTGGTCGCACCGGCCGTGCTGGTCGGAAAGGCGACGCCATCTTGTTTGTCGCGCCGCGCGAAAAACGCATGTTGTTCGCCATAGAAAAAGCAACCCGGCAAAAAATTGAAATGATGGAGCTGCCCTCCACCAAATCAATTAACGACAAACGCATCGTCCGCTTTAAAGAGCGCATTAGCGAAACCCTCGCCAACGAACAGCTGGACCAATTTACCAAATTAGTTGAAGAGTATCAGCAGGAGCACGACGTGCCGGCGCTGGAAATAGCCGCTGCACTTGCGCACCTGATGCAAGGCGACACGCCATTGCTGCTGCAAAACAAACCGCAGCGCAAGGTCGACAAAAGCTGGGATAATAAAGAAGAAAGAAAACCGAGTAAAAGGCCGGAACGCGGCGCCAGAAAAGACTCACCGCCGGAAGAAGGCATGCTGCGCTACCGCATCGAAGTGGGCCACGACCACAAGGTGATGCCAGGCAACATCGTCGGCGCCATTGCCAACGAAGCGGGTCTGGATAGCGAGCATATCGGTCGTATTAATATTTTTGACGACCATAGCCTGGTCGATTTGCCCGAAGGCATGCCCAAGGATGTTTTTAACAGCCTTAAAAAGACCTGGGTTTCCGGCCAGCGGCTGCAGATTTCCAAGCCAGGCAAAGAAGGTGGCAAGCCGGTAAAGCGCGTTAAAAAGAAAGACGGTAAAGAGCGTGTGAACAAGAATGCTGTCAAGCGCAAGAAAAGTGGCGCTGCCTAGAATTCGACGGATTCAGGTGATTCAATGTGCGTAAGCTAGCATCTATTCACCCAGTCGCTGCATAAACTGCAGGCTCAGGGGCTGCCAGAATACTTTGTGACATGTTCGCGCTGCTCGTCGCGCCCCATGCTTAGCACAAACGGATCATCGGCCTGGCGTTGCACAAAACACGCCCTGCTCGAAAAACCAAGCCACAGCTGCTGAATCAGCACTTGTGCTGTTGGCGGCGCCAGCGTGGTACCAGGACCCAGTATTATTAATCTATCCGCCGCGAATTCCTTGACGGCAACCTCAATCGCCTTCGAGAAATCGTAAGTGTGATGCACCTGATGCTCAAACGTGTATTCATACAACGCGTCAGGGTCTGTTGCGCAGGGTTGCCAGATCTTGCCGCGGCCGTCTATCAACGGCACGTCCGGTTGCGTAAACAATGCGGCGGGTAATAAAGACTTTGCGCGCGCCGACAGCGGTTGCACCAAAGGGCTATGAAAAGCCGCGTGGTTGGGCAATGCGAATGGATAACGATTTTGCTGTGGCGGCAAGTGTTTTAGCAGTAGCTTTACACCTCTGGCGTTCGCCGCCAGCAGCAACATGCCTCCCAGATTAATAGACGTGTAAATTTCAACATCGGGCTGCTTGTTCAATCCCTCAATAGTTTTACTAACGTTAGCCTGCAGCGCAGGATCGTTTTGCCATTGCTCATTGACTAACGGATAGACCACCTGGCCACCGATTGCCTCGTTGTGCATCAACGTGCCCATGGTGTTAACAACCTGTAGCGCCGTCTCTCGCCGCAGGGCATCTGCACAGGCAAGTGCTATGTACCACCCCATGGAGTTGCCAGTGATGGCGACGATGTCGAATTTTTCCTGATCGATGCTCTGGAAGTCTGCTATCGCGCAAGCGTAAATCAGTGCCGACGCGTTGTCTCCCGTCGTGTGCATCGAGGGCTTGAAGCTGGACATCTGGTCGAGTGCCGAGACTGTTGTCTGCCCTTGCCGCTCGCGGTAGCGATCGATGCCAGCAATAAATTCGACCTTGTCAGCATGGTGTTTTTGCAAGTAGCCGAGTTCCGCCTGGCCATAGGTGCCACGGCCGGGGCAAACCACTACAGCTTTGGCCCTCATGGCTGTTTTGTGCTCATGGCTGTTGTGTGCTCATGGCTGTTGTACCCTCACGGCTGCTCTACAGCCATCACAGCAAGCGCTGCTGCGACGATAGAGTCGACCCCGGGTAATAGCAAATTTGCAGCGGCTGCCAACGGTATAAACGAATTCTCGGCCGTGACTCTCGCTGCCGGAGCTGTCACTCCTCGCTCCACTAATAACGTCATTAACTGCTCGCCTACTGAGCCGGTTCGCCGGCATTCATCGACGATTAATATCGACTTACATTCGCTGGTTATTGCGACAATGGTATCTTCGTTAAGCGGCAACAGCCAGCGTAAATCGACCACTCTGCACAGTTTGCCATACTGCTCCTCTAAGCTGCGCGCGGCTTTTAGGCTGAGATAATAGCCGTTGGCATAAGTGAGAATACACAGGTCTTCACCCTCGCCCGTGACGCCCGCTTCGCCAAATTCAATCGCGCTACCAACGCCGGGCGCAGCATAAGTTGCGGCCCAAAGCCCGTCGTCTGGCAGGTATAAATCTCGCGTCATATACAGTGCAATCGGCTCAAGGAAGATCACGACTCGCTGCTGCTCGTGCGCGAGGGCAACGCAAGCACGCAGCATTTGCACGGCATCGCGCCCATTGCTGGGGCAAGCAACGATAAGACCGGGAATATCGCGAAACACGTTAAAGGAGTTGTCGTTATGAAAATGCCCGCCAAACCCCTTCTGATAAGCCAGACCGGCGATGCGAATCACCATACCGTTGGCAAACTGTCCTGAAGAGAAAAATGACAGCGTTGCTGCCTCGCCGCGAATCTGGTCTTCGGCGTTATGCACGTAGGCCAGAAACTGAATTTCAGGAATGGGCAGAAAGCCATTATGCGCCAGGCCAATAGCAAGACCAAGGATGCTTTGCTCATCCAGCAATGTATTAACCACCCGCGCGCGGCCGAATTTTTCAATTAAACCGTTGGTTACGCCATAGACACCACCTTTCTTGCCCACGTCTTCGCCGCAGATTACCGCGTTAGAATATTGCAGCATGATATCGGCCAGCGCCAAACCAATAAGTCGCGCCATATGTTGCGGCTTTTCCAACAGCCGTTGATCGGCGGCGAACGTCTCTGTTCTCGCTGCTTCGGCTACCGCCAGGACAGGCCTGATTACATTTCGCAAAGGCGAAATTGACGCCATCACGGCGGCGGCTGTCATTAGTTTAGGCCGCGCAATGGCAATCTCAGCGATGCGCGCTATGCGTTCTTCAAGCTCACTATAGAGGCTGCACACTTGAGTCGCGGAGAGGATGTTGTTCTCGACTAGAATCCGCGCCGTGTGCAGCAAAGGGTCTTGCGCTTCGCTAGTTTCTAATTGTTCGCGGCTCAGGTAGGTGGTTTCAACATCGGAACCGGCGTGGCCGGCCAGACGCAACATGCGACAATGCAGAAATACAGGCTTTCTGGTTTTGCGCGTATAGGCCAGCACTTCTACTGCCGCCTTGTAGGTATCCAGAATATTCAGGCCATCGCAGGCGACGTACTTGATACCGGCGCGGTTTTCAAAGCAGGCTTTGATCCAGCCTGGCGGTGTTTGAGTGGAAATGCCGATGCCATTGTCTTCACAGATAAATACGATGGGCATAGGCAAGCCCTGGTAGGCAGTCCAGCCCGCCGTGTTAATCGCGCCCTGAGCGGTAGAATGATTTGCCGAAGCGTCCCCAAAATTACACACCACGACGCTGTCGCGTGGCATAGTCGCTTTAACCTGCCGCAGTTTCGCCGCTAAACCTACGGCGTGCGCTGCGCCCATGGCCTTGGGTAAATGCGATGCGATGGTACTGGTTTGCGGTGGCACCAGCAGAGACTTACTGCCGAAGACTTTATGGCGACCGCCGGCAATCGGGTCATCGCTGGAAGCGGAGAATGACAATAGTGTGTCGTACAGAGGGGTTTGGCCGGGTAGCTGCTTGCTACGCTGCGTCATAAACGCGCAGCTGCGATAGTGCAGAAACGCCATGTCGGTGATGCGAAACGCTTTGCCGAACGCGGCGTTGCCTTCGTGGCCGGTACTGCCAATGGTATAAAAACTCTCCCCGCGCGCGCTCAGACGGCGCGACACCAGATCAAGATGCCGACTCATCAATTGCGATTCGAACAGGTCTGCAACCTCTGCGTCGCTAAGCCCCACCTCTGCAGGACGTAACGCGATAGCCGTTTCCGGGAAGTCGCTTGCCTGCACCCTGCTGATAAAGTTCGCATGCAGAATCTCTGCCCTGTTCATAGCGAACTACTGTGTATCCGCAGAGTGCGCTGTGCGCACGCTAAATTTGCGATGCACTTATCAGTGGCGGTGTGCGCACAGCGCACCCTACGGTTTTTTTGCATTCATCGCCTTACTAACTCAACTAGTCTTCTTAAGGTTCCGCTCCGCTAAAGGTTGAATTCAATACCCTGCGCCAGCGGCAGTTCGGTGGAGTAATTGATTGTCGATGTGCAGCGACGCATATAGCCTTTCCACGCGTCGGAGCCTGACTCCCTACCACCCCCGGTTTCTTTTTCGCCACCAAACGCGCCGCCGATTTCGGCGCCGCTGGTACCAATATTCACGTTGGCAATACCACAGTCGCTGCCAACCGCCGATACAAAGGTTTCGGCTTCGCGTATATCATTGGTGAAGATCGCCGAGGATAAGCCTTGCGGCACATCGTTATGCCAACGGATAGCATCGCTCAAATCAGCATAGCGATAAACATATAAAATCGGTGCGAAAGTCTCCTTCTGCACCGAAGCGTCCGCAGGCGGCATCTCCACCAGGCTTGGGTTCACGTACCAGGCATTGGGATATTGCTCCTCCAACACCCTCTCCCCGCCTGTTACCGCAGCGCCACTCTCCGCAGCAGTTGCTAAAGCCTGCTGCATATTAGTATAGGCCTGCTCATCAATCAGCGGTCCAACCAGCGTGTTTTCATCCAGCGGGTTGCCGACTTTAATCGACTGGTAGGATGTTTTTAATGCCGTTAGCAATTTGGAGTAAATATCGTCGTGCACGAACAGTCGACGAGTCGACGTGCAGCGCTGCCCCGCTGTGCCAACCGCGCCGAAGACGATGGCGCGCGCCGCCATTTCCAGGTCCGCCGAGGGGGCAACAATAACGGCATTATTGCCGCCCAATTCGAGAATAGTGCGGCCAAACCGTTCGGCAACAACGGGTCCCACTTTACGACCCATTGCCGTGCTGCCGGTGGCGCTGACCACTGCTATGCGAGCATCCGCAACCAGTTGCGCGCCTACATCAGCTGCACCGTGGATAACTTGCGACAGCGCGGCGGGCACATCACCGACTTCCTGTGCCGCCTCTGCAAACAATTTTTGGCAAGCGATTGCCGTCACCGGTGTTTTTTCGGAGGGCTTCCACACCACGCTGTTACCGCATACGATTGCCAGCGCCGTATTCCAGCTCCACACGGCTACCGGAAAATTGAAAGCAGAGATAACGGCAACCGGACCGATGGGCTGCCAGGTTTCGGTCATGCGGTGACCCGGCCGCTCCGACGCTATAGTCAAGCCGTACAGTTGGCGTGACAGCCCAACGGCGAAATCGCAAATATCTATCATCTCCTGCACTTCGCCCAGCCCTTCCTGATAGATTTTGCCGCACTCCAGGCTTACCAGCGCACCGAGCGCCTGTTTATGCTCGCGCAATTTGTTGCCCAGCACGCGAACGAGTTCGCCGCGCCTGGGCGCGGGTACTGTTTTCCATTGATGGAACGCCGCAACGGCATTGGCAATTGCGGCGTCTACTTCAGTGGCTGATGAAGTTTTAATCTGGCCGATCGCAGCGCCGTCAATCGGGCTGGTGACCTGCATATCGCCGGCGCTAATCGCGGCTGCGTCTATTCCCAGCTGGCTCAATAGTTCGTTCATTTTGCTTTGCATGATCTTTCCTCGCTAGTAAGCTATTGCGGGTCACCGTAATACTGACCAAAACGATTAGTAATAAAATCACTAAACTCGATTTGCTCCTGACGTACAAAACCCTTTTGTGGCAATTTCCCGCTTGCCAACAGATCCAGCACCGTGCAAATCGCCGCAGCGGTGGTGATTTGTATCGCGCTATACAAACTGCCGTGAATCTCCTGGCTATATATTTTGTTAGCGTAAGACTCTTGCACGAGGCGACCGTTTTTCTTACCGCTGACGTTAATAAAGACCAGCACCACGTCTTGATAGGTAATGGGCAGCGCGGTTTCAAGAATTTCCTTGAGCAACTCCTTCCGGTCAATCAGCCGCAAATCGTGCAATAACATTTTCATAATGTCGCGGTGGCCGGGATAGCGCACCGTACGGTAGTTCAGATTAGTCACCTTGCCTTCCAGGGTTTCGCCCAATGTACCCAGACCGCCCGAGGTATTGAACGCTTCATAGCTGATACCGTCCAGCGAAAAGTGTTCAACCTGCTCAAGCGGCAATACCTGGCGTAATTCGCGTTCAACGATTGCATCGCAGGGGTTGCAGTATTCGTTAATCAGACCGTCGGTAGACCAGGTAAGATTGTATTTAAGCGCATTGGAGGGGTACTTCGGCAACGCGCCAACGCGCATATGCACGTTTTGCAACTCGTCAAACTGTTTTGCGATGTCATAGGCGGCAATAGAGATAAACCCTGGTGCCAGCCCGCATTGCGGTATAAATGCACTGTCGGCATCTTGCGCCAGCGATTTCACCAACTGCGTGCAGGCCACATCTTCGGTCAGGTCCATGTAGTGAACCTTCGCCTCTGCCGCCGCCTGCGCAATATGTCTGGTGATTTGATACGGGCAGGCGCTGAGCACGGCAAATTTATTCTGCATGATGCTGCGTAGTTGTTCATGGTTTAGCACGTCCAGCTGTTGCGCTGTGATTTGGGCATGTTTCGGCAACAGCTCCAGCGCGCTCTGCTCAGCATCGGCAACTGTGACGTGGTAGTCGCCGCAATTTGCCAGCAGGTCGGCAATACTACTGCCGATTTTGCCGGCACCCACCAATAAAATATTTTTCATTTGAAACACTCCCGTTATCGACGCTGAAAACATCTAACAACCAGTCTATGCCCGGAATTAGTCAGAATGAATAGTTCAACTTCACAGTTTGCTATATTATTTTGAGCATAATCACGGGTATTTCGACGAAATGATGGTTTTCGGTCAGAACATGTTCGTTATTACGTACCTTCGGCAAAATGGATAGACCCATACCATGCTGTTAGACGAAACAGACAAACACCTGCTCAACCTGCTAAGCGCAAACTGTCGGCAATCAATTGCCGAATTAGCTCGTAAGCTGAAGCTTTCAAGATCTACGGTGAAAGACCGGATCGAACGGCTGGAACGCCGCGATATAATCAAAGGCTACACGCTGCGCTTAAGCGACGAATTTGCAGCCAGGCAAATTCAGGTGCAGGTGATGATTACCTCGGAACCAAAGCTGAGCGCGCAAATTGCCCGCGACTTGAAAAAAATGCAAACAGTGAAAGCCCTGTACGCCGTAAACGGCATCTACGACATGATTGCCATGCTGAGCACCGACTCCACCAAAACAGTGGACCAGACACTGGACCGAATTGGCGCAATGAAAGGTGTGGTCAAGACTGTGTCTTCGATTATTCTGTCGACCAAGTTTGAGAGATAGCGAGGGCAACAGCCGTTGGCTGCATCGCCTCCAGGCAAAATATATCATCTAATTTTTAAGGACGCTGCATCACAGAAATGACTAACAATATTCGCCTTACCAGCAGAGATCACATCGCCCGTATTCAACTGCACAACCCAGCTAAACACAATGCCCTTGCAGAAGAGGATATACAGCAATTTATTGCTCATCTCGAGAGCGTGCGGGAGGATCCTGAAATCAGGGTATTGGTAGTTACCGGCAGCGGCGAAAAAACCTTCTGTGCGGGCGCGGCGCTGAACCAGCTTAGCTCAGGGGCGATGAGCGGTGAGATATTTGAAACCCTCACCGACACACTGGCTGCCATGCCCATTCCCAAAATCTGTGCACTAAACGGCAGTGCCTACGGCGGCGGCGCCGAAATTGGTTTGTGCTGCGATTTTCGCATTGGCATTGCCGACATGCGCCTGATTGTGCCGGCCGCCCGCTTGGGGCTCTGCTACCCGTTGAACGGCATCCAGCGCTATGTGCAGCGTTTGGGTCTGGCTACCGCCAAACGTCTATTGATTGCCTGCGAACAATTTGACGGCGACACACTGCTGGCGCTCGGCTACCTAACACATTTAGTGACGCGCGATCAGCTGCAGGATACGACCCGGGAAATGGCAGAAAATATCGCTTCCCTCGCCCCACTGGCTGTTACCGCAATGAAGAAAATCTGCGACCAGACCGCAGCCGGCACGCTGGATGAGGGTGAGGCGCTGGAGCTGATTCAACGCTGTTCCGCGTCAAATGATTTGCGCGAGGGCTTACTTGCGAAGCAGGAAAAAAGAACGCCGGTGTTTAGTGGAACATAAGTGTCATATTGCCTGCCATTTGGCTGGAAAAAATAATGCCAATCTGTGATTATCTTCTTCACTACAGACGCCAGCCGTAGACAAACCACAGTATTGGACGGATAGTATGGGGCGGATGTCGATATCGGCGGCATTGGCGCCGGGATTAGTTTTAGCTTTCAATTCACGATCAGTTTGAATTCCAATTGAATGCAAACTGACAATTGCACGGTGGAGAATCAATGCGGCTGCGGCGCTAGACACGCCGCTAAGCCACCTGCTCCTGCTCAGCTATAAACTTCCGAATTTCCTCAAACGCTTCGCGCGCCTCTGTCAGTTCGGGGTCGAATATATGCCACACATGAGCAACGTGCGCCCAGGTTTGCAGCCGCACCGGCGAGCCGGCGGCTATCGCCTTATTTGCATAGCGGCGTGAATCGTCGACTAACATTTCGGCTTCGCTGGCATGCAACAGCAGCGGTGGCAGATTGGAGAGATCACCAAATACCGGGGATATGAGCGGATCATTAGGT
>JBBKXJ010000157.1:0-3234 GCA_037969395.1 Pseudomonadales bacterium | reverse complement strand
CCATTTTCCTATCGGCTTTCTGGAGCGACGATCATAGGATCTGTTGGGCCGCAGCTTCTGTCGGCACGAGGAAATGCTGGCAACAATATGGTTAATGGTTTCGCTCACCAGTGTCGCTTGTTGAAGAAGTAGACCTTCAATATTTCTCGCCACGGTCACCAGGCAGTTTTTGAAGTTGGCGTTTACTTTCGGTGTTTTATCTGCGTTACTTTTTGAGTTGAAACCCTTCTCACTGTGATTTGAAAAAATTCTCGTTAAGGTGATTAAAACAAAGTGTGCAAAGAGTTCCTGTTTCACGCCGCGCTCGCTTTGACCATGGAAGTCTTCTATGCCCATCAACTGTTTGGATATCTTATAAAGTTCCTCCACGCCCCAGCGTGAATGATAAACATCCGAAAGATCTTCAATGGTATAGAGTTGTTGATCCAGCAGTGTGGTTCCCAGTATATAGGTTGTTCCGGCAACCGTATATTTCACCACGCGCAAAGGTATCGGTTGACAGTTCGCCCCTGGATGTTTCTCACATAGGCCTATTTTGACCTCCTTGCCAGGGATGATCTCGACAATTTTATCCATTTCACGATTAGCAATGAACTCGTCAACAGCACGGCTGGCCTTGGCTTTTATCCTGAATATCGGGTGAATGTTATGCTCTCTATGTTCCCAAAGCATAGCGTAAGAGAAGTAGCCACGGTCATAAACCACCACGTCATTTTCAGACAGTGACGCCAAGTGTGTGAGTGCCACCTTTCTTTCGTCGGCATGCGTTACCAGGTCAAAATCTACGGGTATTTTTGTCTTTAGCTGGTATAAACAGCTCAGCAGCCCTTGTGGGTAATGTGCATTGTCCGATGGGATTCGATAGCCATCGTTGATCAGCTGACGCGGCAAATTCATCTTCGATCCATCGACCGCAAAAATACGGTGTGTCTTCCATCGGTCGTCAGTGCAGGGCCAATCGTCGTGTTGGAGAATTTTTGCCTGTAAATCCTTGAAGATGCCTTCGTCCAGTTTCGCTCTGGCATTGCAAAAAGCCGAAGGGGCAACCGGCGTGGATTGAGGCAGTGGTATGCCCATGGTGCGACACTGATCCCAAAGCTCGGCAACGGTGATGGCGTACCCTTGTTTGTTGTTTGAGAAAACCAGGCGAAAGATGAAGAGCATGATCAATAGTGTGTTGAGAACCCGTCGGCGTTTCTGCCATTGGCCGTCAAAATCATTGGCAACGGCGGCGACAGTCCCGATAATGTTTTGCCATAGCTGAACAAAAGGATCCGTTGGCGTTAACGGTATCGGTGCGCTGATCGATGGCCTGTTGTTGGTTTTGGGCGAGGCTTCCGGGCCATTCATCAGTAGGGATTTGGCGTTGTTGACCAATGGGTAGACGTAAACGCCTTTTGCGGTTTTACCTTCCGCATTGTGAGTGGCGGGGCGCTGCTTCGTCTCCCCAAGGTAATGCCAATTGGCGGCGCGGTAGCAGGTGGCGTCAAATTTCGTCAGGTCAACAAAGGTTTCTATCAGTACCGGTCTATAGCCGTGGCGTTCATCCCAATCATCGGCAAGTTGCCGGGACGCCATCGAGAGTGCTTTGGAGGCCAGGCATTTCACTGCTACCCACGGGAATATCAGAAATCGATTGTTGTTGATCACTAAATTCAGATGCTTCTTATGTGCTTTCTGGTGCCAGCCGATCCATTCGTCTCTGCAAGGTAAGGACGTCACGGCATAGGAAAACATCAGGCAGCCCAATTGCCTTCCCTGTTTATCGAGGATGAAATAGCGTAGGTGGGGGCCTATGGGGCGCTTGTAGCCCAGGTAATGGTGCCTGTCGACAGTTTCGTTCCATAGGCTAATGGCGGCTTTCTCTGTCACAACTTGCAGGCTAATCGGAGTTAATTGATTTAAGTCGTCGTTGATGGCGGGTTGTTCTTCTGTCTGATGTGTCCACACGATCTTCTTTTGAGGACCTCTTTTCTTTGCTTCCATTTTTTTGGGTAACGCCAGGATGCCAAGTGCTTCCAGGCTATCCAGCGTACTCAGGCACGATTGTATTTTGTTCTCCCCGTTGGGCGTGTGCCATTGCAGATGTTCGCAAATCGTATGCGCCAGCTCCCGACGACTCAGTGCTGAAAACGTGTGGACTGTCTGTTGGATCGTAGCAATTTGCTTTCGGGTAAATCGTTTGCCACAAAAGGTTGTCGACTTCAGATCTGTAATACACTTGTCCATGCTATTCCAGGATTACAATTACACTCCTGTAGGATGCCAAAAGAGTGGTTGAGAGTCAAGCGTTTTTAGTTTTCATGCCGTAATAAAAATAATGGGCTATTAATCAACGCGTTATGGACTGACAAAACTATTCAAAAAACTTCCTTCTTAAGTAAATGCCATTGGCCCCCCCCACTCTCAACTCGATCAACCCAATAACAGAGAATATCAGTTGGATTAACGCCTTGCTGACTACCGTAGCAAACAAGGAATCTTTCTGCTCAGTCATCGACTGACTCAAGGAACATGACCCAACGTCAACGTTTTGTAGCGAAAGACATTGATCATTACCTTCGACTACATTGGGCAAATTTTCCACTGAAATCTACTCAATGAGTATTCCGTACTGGTCGTAAGTTGCGTGAGCACATTTCAATGCTGCGAATTCAGCCACGCGTGCTGTGCCCAGTGATCTTAAATGTAACCGGACTTTCCAGTTGCGAACAATACCAAGTGGATCCCTAGCGCTCATTTCGGAGTCCCCTATATTTCGTTGCAGAATCGATATCATCAAACGCATAATCAGACGTCAGGTTGGTCGTCTTCTATCAAATATACTCTCTTTCTAGCTTGGCTATGCACACCACACCTCTTTGGCCAAGCAGAACCTTCTATTTTTGTTTAGCGCATTATCACCGATTGAAAATTTCGCTCTAGAATTCGGAACCGCGCTGCTTAGCCTTCACTCTATGAATTGTGCGTAACTGTACAAGTGAAATATATTCTACTGAAGTGTTAGTGTAGTGTCCTAAACAAATTGCTGAAATGATAGCGCGGTTCTGGCGCGCTCAACTTTATCCAAAATCTCCGCAGCCGTCTTGGTCTACACGAAAGGTTTCTTGTTGGTATTGTGCCGCTCGATGAATTCGTGGATCGCCTGTTCCAATGCAGCGACCGATGAAAAGACTCCACGTCGAATCTGCTTTTCAGTGATTAACCCAAAGAATCGCTCAACCAGGTTAAGCC
>JBBKXJ010000156.1:0-8228 GCA_037969395.1 Pseudomonadales bacterium | reverse complement strand
GCGTGAAATAGCTGGTTTCCGGCAGTTGCCATATGGCGTTAACTTACTTATAATTTGCCATATTGGAGATTGCTATGAAAAACATTCAACGTGTCGATACGGCTCCCCGTGAATTTTCGCCCGATCCGATTACTGATCAAGAGGGCGCAGCCATGTTCCGTGCGGTGGTCAATCTTTTCAGGCTCTGGCGTGTGGCCGATGGGGAAGCAGCGACGCTGCTTGATCTTCCCGGCCGCACTTATGCGCGCTGGAAGAGCGGTAATCCCGGTCGCATTGGACGTGATGGTAAAGCACGCTTGTCAAATCTGATGGGTATTCACAAGGCACTGCGTATCATGTTTCGCGAACCGCAGCGGGGCTATGATTGGGTGCGCAAACCCAACGCTTTGTTTGGCGGCTTATCCGCATTGGACATTATGCTGGGCGGCGAGTTGACCGATTTGATGCGCGTGCGGCGTGCCCTTGATGCCGAGCGCGGCCTTTGGTGATAGCAGCGGAAACTATTGCCGACACTTGCGTTGCCTGGCCAGGTGCGGTGCGGATTATTCGTAGTCTCTACCCGTCAATCGACTTGTTTGAAGATATTGCGGACCCGGCTGACTGGCCACTGTTGATCGCTGCCGAACAAAAGACTAATCCACGGCTGATGGAATCCGTTGGCAACCTTGACCTGGTGCCATCCGAGCGTCGCGTGTCGGGGCACGGTGCCAGTTACTTGATGGCGCCCTTTACCCACGCCAGCATGGATAGACCAAGCCGGTTTTCTGATGGCCGCTACGGCGTACTCTATGTGGGAAACGCTTTCGAAGTGGCGCTGTTCGAGACCGTGTATCACCATGGCAACTTCATGGCAGCCACACACGAACCTGCGGGTTGGACATCGCAATTTCGCGAGATCGTCATGGATCTCGACGCAAGCCTTTGTGATTTGCGTGGCAATGACAGGGTGTATCGTTCATTGCGTGATTCCGAGGACTATAAAACTCCGCAAATGCTGGGGCGCGCGCTGAACACCAAGGGTGTGGATGGCGTCGTCTATCCAAGCGTCAGGTATGAGGGCGGCGAGTGCAGCGGGTTATTCTATCCAGATCTCGTCACCAACCCTCGTCAAGGCCGTCACCTTGACTATCATTGGAACGGGGAGCGCGTTGATCTTTACCGCACTGCGGGCGGAGACGTTTATCGGCTAGGATAAACGTCAGCAGATGTTAGCGGCCCTTGCGCCCGTGAAATGTCATGATGTGGATTGTTCGCTTACTGCGGGCCGACCAATAAACGCTCCTTATGCCGCTTAAGCGCTTTTTACATTCGCGATATATTCGTCAACTACTGTCTCCAACACCGTCATCGGCACCGCCCCGCCAAGGACAATAGCGTCGTTGAACTGACGGTAATCAAACCTTTCGCCCAACGCGCTTTTTGCCTTGTCACGCAATCGATTGATGGTGGTATGGCCCACTTTGTAACCGCAGGCCTGACCGGGCCAGGCGCAATAGCGGTCGACCTCGCCGCGAACTTCTTCCGGGTTGGAGCCGTTGTTCTCGACGAACCAGATATTGGCCTGTTCGCGGGTCCAGCGTTTGGCGTGCAGACCAGTATCTACTACCAGGCGGCAGGCGCGGAAGGCCAGTGATTGCAAATAGCCCAGTCGCGCGGCCGGAGATGCCTCATACACACCCAGTTCATCGGCCAGTTGCTCCGCGTATAGTGCCCAACCTTCAGAGTAGGCATTGAAGGCAAGCAGCGAGCGAATGAGTGGTTGTTTGAAGGTGTATTCGCCTTGCCACACATGACCGGGAATCGCTTCGTGATAGGTAAGATCTTTCAGTGTGAATTTATTGTGCAAGGCAGGCGTACGCAAATTGACCCAGAAATGGCCGGGTTGTTTACCGTCGATGGAACCTGCGCCGCCATAGGCACCCGGCGCGCCCGCTTCGACTTCAGGCGCTATACGGGTGACTTCGAGAAAGCCGGGCACCTGCGTGGCAAAGGCTTTCGGCATAAGCAGACGAATCTCACTTAGCGTCTCTTCGATAAAGGTCATGATCTCCGCTCGGCCTTTGTCGCCCGGCGAAAAGTGATAGCGCGGGTCTTTCGCCAGAGCGGTCATGCGGTCGCCAACTGAGCCTTTGGTGTAACCCAGTGAGCGGAGGATCGGGTCCATGCGGCCATGCAGACTGGCCAGTTCATCAAGGCCCATTTGATGCACTTCTGCGGCTGACATCGTTGTTGTCGTGCCGGCTTGCAGCGCCCAGGCATAATAGGCATCACCATCAGGTTTAGCCCAAATGCCGGCGTCACCGGTCGCCTTGGGGGCGAGCGCTGCAAGCACTGCAATTTGCCGATCAATGGCAGGGCCAATATTCTTGTTTGCGAGCAGTTTGGCTCTGCTGGCAAAATCGCCGTCTATACCAGCGGTTCGCGTCGCTAGCGACGTTACAATACCCCATTGTTCAGGCGAGCGGGCGCGGGCACCGCGTAATTGGCCCAGCGTTTTTTCAAGCAGAAAGTCAGGCAGAATAACGCCCTGCTCACCGGCTATTTTCGTGCGCTCGGTTTCTCCATCCAGCTGTGCCGCATACGCCTCCATACGGGCGAGATAAGCCTCTGCATCGTCGACGTTTTTGATCGAGTGGCTGGCATCCAGAAAGCTTGGAATTTCGATGAAGGCACCGGTGTTCTGCGCAACTGCATAGGGGCTGTTGCGGTACGACCAATTAGAATTGAGCAAGGCCATGTCGCCATATGCGAGGTCGAAGCCCTGGCGGCTCATGTCGAATATCGTGCGTACAACATCAAGGTTGAGTGCTTCACCTGCAGGCACAGTGCGGCTATAGACAGCGCTGAGTTTGGTAAACATAGCTTGTACGTCAGCTTTGATTCTCGCCTGCCCCTCGGGTGAGCGATCCGTCAGTCTGGATTTTAGCCCCGCGTATTGCCCTGAATCGATACCCGCGCTGGATGCGCTTTCGGGATAGGCATTGAGTAGCAGATCGGTGGCCTCGCTGAGCAGGTCAGTCACTGAGGGTTTTTGCGCTTGCCCCGCATTGGATGGCGTTTTCTCCGCTGCATACGCGCTGTTGGCACCGGCCAAAGCGGTGCCGGCTGCTGCTGCAGACATTTTTAGAAGCGTGCGACGAGACAATTTCATGGGCGTGACCTTTGGGGACATATCAATTTTTCACGCTACCGTATTGACGTAATGCAGGCAAGTCAGCATGAGGCACCTGCCTTGTTTTGGATATAAAGCTACAAAGCCGATTCTAGCGCTTGCCTAAATGTGCTCGACTGGCTGTCTTGCAGCGCTATACATTGATTAACAACTTCAACCGCTTCCTTTATCTTTCTCGGCGAGCCTGGAATTTTAGCTTGTACACCGGAGAAAAAGCGTTGCATATCCTGCTTTGTATCGCTATCACAAAATACGCCGCCTATGCTTACCAACCGCGCAGCGGAGAATGCAGAGTAGCGCGCTATAAGCTTATTAAAATTAGCCTTCACCCAATGCCAACTGGCGCGCTCAAGTAGCGGATTACGGATAAATCCAGAGACCAGCATATGCACCTCGTCGGTACGAACCTGCGGCGACAGTAACAGCTCGCTCATCAATTGTTTGCCAAATTCCAGCTCGGTAACGTGGGTTAGGGCATTCAGCGCCCGGTCACGAAATACCGCATCGGTTGACTTCAGCGCACGTGATTTCAGTTGCTCAACGAACGCTTTATCACCGTCTTCAATGGCAACGCTTAACGCTACAGCGATCAGGTTTGGATTGATCGCCTTTGGGTCGAACTCAGCATCTGCAGCGATTAAATATTTATTTACCATAGTGATCAAAGCGTCGCGATTCGGCATAACCCATTGTGGGCAATGATCGAGTGCGACGGTTTGCGCTAATTTTGTGATCAGCTCGCAATCTTCTACTCTGTCGGTTTTGTAACACAGCGGAATTTGCCATCGCTGCTTTTCTCCGGCTTGCACTCCCAGCGGCACATAGCGAGTCTGGGTGATTTGCAATGCCGGCTTTTCCGCCGCGCACTGCACCTCAATATTGACTTCGGGTACGCTGGATTGATACAGAAAGGATTCAAACGCCGGTATCACAGCGGCATTGGCGGAACCGTCGGCAATCGACTTGAGGAAGTCGTTGATATCCGCCGTGCCGTGGGCAAAGCGCTGCATATGCAGCTGCACTCCTTTGCGGAATGCGGCCTTGCCGACGTAATTTTCAAACATCTGTAACACGCCACCGCCTTTTTGATAAGTGATGCCGTCAAACGCATTCATAATGTCGCCATTGGAATCGATAGGATTACGGATCTGACGCGCGGCAGAGCGCGCATCGACCTGCATCGCCCACTGTGCACCTTCGATCAGCGTACGATCAAACTCAAGCTCCGGCCGCCATTGCTGCGCCGCTTTATAGCTTATCCAAGTGGCAAGGGCTTCGTTAAGCCAGATATCGTCCCACCATTTTGGCGTGACCAGATTGCCGAACCACTGGTGTGCCAACTCATGTGCATGCACTTCGCCGTAAGCGCGCAGTTGTGTTAGCGGCGCATTTTCTTCCATTAACAGCAGAAATTCGCTGTATACAATAGCGCCGGCGTTTTCCATTGCACCGGAAAAATCTGGCGCAGCAATAAGATCAAGTTTGCTATAGGGATACGGCGTACCGAAATAGCGCTCTAACGCTTCTACAATGGCTTGGGTGTTTGCCAGCGCAAAACGTATTTTTTCACCTTTGCTCTGTGCCGCGATGCCACGTAGCGGAACGGCAAAATCTCGTACTGAGGTCGGCGGCAGGGCGGTCCATTCAACAATATCGAATTCGCCAACGGCAAACGCGAGTAAATACGTTGGCAATGGTTCAGTGGTTGCGAACGTGCGCTTTATCCAACCGTTGTTCAGCGTTTTGCGCGACACTTCCGCTGTGTTGGTAACCACCTTATTTTTTGCGGCGGTAATAATCGTAATATCAAACGGCGTTTTGAACAGCGGCTCGTCAAATGATGGCAGCGCCATACGCGCGGCAATTGGTTCCATCTGACTAAACAGATAACTACGTCCTGATTCCTTCACCTGATAAATTGCATCCAGCGATGGACTGTAAGCTGCTTGATAGCTTGAGGGCACCTCTATTAATTGCTTGCGGCCTCTGCGTGACCTGAAGCGTGCAGCTGCAAGGCGTAATCCGAAGGCCAGGGCTGGTTGTCCCTGGCGAGGTTTGCAACGCCGCAGATGTGCGCTTCAGGTCGCGCCCTTCGGGGCTTACAGACGAGTCCAGGCTCTGCGTTACCATTTCTAGACGTGCAACCAGCATGCCTTCGAAATGATGCCTTGATCCTGGACTCGTCTGTACGCCAGAGGCCACAAGCAATTAATAGCGGTGCCCTTAAGGATAAACTTACATCTCCCGACACCTTCTGTGGTAAATCAATACGCGCAACGCCGCTGTCGCCGACCTCTTTATAGTCCGCGTTGAGAGTCAGCGATCCTTGTTGCAGCGTTACTTTTTCAACGTTTAATTGCTGGCCATGGAGGAAAATATGATCGCTTGCTTGAGCTATATAGACGTCAATTGTCACATTCCCGCTAAAGCTGCTGTCTTCCGGGATAAGGGTTAATTGAAGCTCGTAGTGCCTGGGGGTTACATTCGTACCGAGTTGGCCTGCCGGCGCATTATTTGCCAGCGCCGGATGCGCGTTTGAGGTTTTAAGTTTAGCTTTAGACGCCGCCTCAACGGCAGGCGATTCAGCAGCCTGTAAGTAGGGCAAATACCCGCCGGCAAAAAGACCCGTCAGGGTTAGTAATCCCAGGACATGTAATCGCATTCTGTCACCATATTCCATTCAATTTTGGCAGCCGCCTGTTGTTTCGCGGCGCGCAGTGAATGTGCCTGCGCGTTCGTCGTAGGCAACAATTTGGCTCGACGGCCGTACGCCAATGGTTCACTGCGCGCTTGTAAAATCGTCTATTCGAGGCAGCGAGTGGCGGCCAGTGGTTGCCGTGACCTCGTCCGACAGGCCCTGTTCCAGGTCAAGATCAAGATAGTAAGAGCTGGCTATATGGCCTTGCGTGTACTGTTGGTGCTTGAGCGCGGGTTCGGCAAGTGAAAAGCGGCGATCATCAATAATGCGATTAGCGCTAGAACGAGTCATTTCGTTTGCACCTATCAAGGGCGTAAGTGGCATGGTTAATCTCCATACGTTTAGCGATAACGTGAGCTGCCAGACCGCTTAGTTTGACCTTATGGCGTGCCAGTTTCCATAAAAAAGTACCTTCACCACAGGAGTACGACCCGCAGTAATGTGGTCGCCGACAGGTGCCGCGGTGTTGGGTCAATACATTGGAGACACCACCATGCAATGTTTTATCGTCTAGTCTTGCGCTCTCGCGCTAACAGCCTGCGGTCGACCCGCTGACGAAGACGCCACGCCTGCTGTAGAAACGCCCGGCGTTGAAGTAGAAGCTTCCGCCGAGCAGCGCCGACCGATCGGCAGCCGTGCTAAATTCCGAGTCAGAGGAATAGAAGGCGCATCAACGGTTGTCATGCCAAATCATAACCTATCTCCTTGCATGCATTCCTGATTGGTTCCAGCAGCAAAGCGTCGTTCAAGGCGCGATGAAAAAGCGGCGCTACCGGGAAAGGTTTAAATTGCAGCACACGTTCATACAGCGCCATTACCGGGCGATTAGTCAGCGACGACGGAAAATAGATGCCGTGAATGTCGGCGTAGCACTTGTAGAACGCACGTGACCAATTCTGTGAGTAGAGTGTTGGCCCACTTGCAAGTTTCATTAACCCACCCGCTTTAACAGGGAATGTGCCGGTTAAATCCAGCAAGGTTAAGTCGCAGTTTAACGCATACGACACCAACCACGGTTGATCAACGCTTCGATTCACAGTGCGTTTTTGTTGGAAAACTTCGGCAAGCGCCGTGACGATGTCGGTTGCTGCATAGAGAATGCCGCGATCTTGCACCCTTGCAATGCCGGTATTATCACGAAGGTGGTGATCAAAACGTGCTGCCGTGGGACCAAAATAACGCAGCTGATTCCAAAGTGACGGGTGATCGCCGCCGCGCCGGTAGATTCGCTGCAACCTTGTACCGCCGGGGATTGAAATTAGGCTGGGCGACAACTCATTGAGGCGCTCAAGATTCGGCGCATTCGGAAGTTTTACCACTGCATTTACAGCCGGCTCGCCAGCAACAATAACCGGTCCAAATCCTGGCCACCTTTAAGCCACTCAAAAGGGCTGACGATGTTGCCCATGTCGTCATCGAGAAACAAATCAACGTTTGCAAGGTGAAGCCAGTTGTAAACTTCAACGGGCAACATTCGAGGATTTAACGCTTTATTCAGAAGCGTGACATTCGGAATCAGGCGGCCATCCGCCTCGAACTGAAATTCCGGTATATAGCGACTGCCATCAATAAGGAAGCTGTACAACGATCGGTCAGCAATCATCTGACGAATTCTGCTGGCCGCCACGCCAAGACGTTCACTGGCTTGCTTCGTAGATAAGCTGCGCTTGAGAATTGCGGCATACTTTACCGCAGTCTGCGCCAGCGGATCCGGCCCGTCGGTTGGTTCCAATGTCAGCCCTCCCTCGCGGAGAACTGTCTGTTCTGCAGCCGTTAACCCCGTATTTGCATCCCCGAATGCCGTCGCCTCCATACTGTTTAACACAACGCGTAGTGCATCATTAAGCGCCTCGGGAGTCGACCGACTAAGGCCGCGTAAGGTCAGGTAATCTATCGGTTCTGTGTTCATGAGAATAACCAAGAGCTAATATGAGCGTTGTTAGCAACCGTTAGAATAGCATGAAATTGGTATCTATCAAAACAGCAGTGAACGTAGAAATCAAAAACTGAGCGTCATCGAGTGCATGAGAGTTCAGATACTGCCCGTTGTCAGTGAGCTGTGTTCGACTATGACGGAATACGCGTTACCGGTTACGGGAAGAATATCGCAGCAGAATATAACGCACTCCTCGTGCTAGCAGCGTGACTCAAACAAAAGAGTCTCTGGAAAAACCGCGGCGATTCAACGGCCGCATCGGGCGTTTATGGCAAACGCTGATTCTCAGCCGTTGGCAACCTATATTGGCTTATCTGCCGGCGGAGACGGTAATCAAGCAACGGCAAGAGCACTACTATGCATTGCTCAGTGAGGCGGATAAACACTTGGCATGCTCGGCGTTTATAGAATTTCTGCTATCC
>JBBKXJ010000155.1:0-7532 GCA_037969395.1 Pseudomonadales bacterium | reverse complement strand
ATACGATGGCAATATTGGACTTGACCGCACCGGTCAGATCGTCTTTTTCGCCCGGCTGGCAGGCGGCAAAGCCGTGCGCCAGGTTGCCACAGGACAAACGCGTACGGCTTGGGCCCTCGCCGGCCGCCGCATCGATGCGCGCCAGGTAAGCGGCGCGCGTCTTCTCACTGCGCTTGATAATGTCGTCGGTTACTTTTTTAACGCTGTCGTTTAGCATTTTCCTCGGTCTCCAATCAGGTCGCGCGGCAGTACGGTAGTGGTGGTCATGATTGCTGCAGCTATGTTATTTGTGAGTCATATAACCAATGTGCCGCGCCGGCCAAGGCGGGCTTATCCCCTTTCATCAAAGAGATAGGTACATCTTTCAACAGGTCGCGCATGCGCCCTTTGGCTAAAAAGTTTTCTACCAGAGGGCTATCTGCCAGCAAGCTTTCTACTTTGGGCAGAATGCCTCCGCCCAGGTACACGCCACCCAGCGCACCATAGACCAACGCAACGTTGGCGGCCGTCGCGCCGAGAATCTTGCAAAAATACGTGAGCGCCTCTACACAGGTGGGATCACTGCCACTCAGGGCGCGTTGCGATACGTCGCTGGCCGCCAAAGCCTCGAAGCTGGTGCCGTTGACCACGGTCAGCGCGCGATAGATATTTGCCAGTCCGGGGCCTGACACAAACCGTTCCACCGATACGTGTTGACCCGACGGTTCAATCACATTTCTGATTTCCACTTCCTTGGCACTGGTTGGCGCATAGGTGATATGACCGCCCTCTCCGCACAGTGGGTACCAGCGGCCGCCGGCTTTGACTAAACCGGCGACGCCCAGGCCGGTGCCGGGCCCGATAATTGCGCGTGGCGCGTCGGGCCGTGGTTTACCGGCATGGATAACTGTCAGCTCGGACGGTTGTAGATAGAGCGTGGCATACGCCTGCGCACCAAAGTCATTAATGATTTCCAGGCGCTCGAGATCAAACCGCTTGCGCACCGCTTCGATGGAAAAATCCCAGCTTAAATTGGTCATTTTTATCCGGTTACCGGTGACCGGACCGGCGATCGCGATACAGGCGGCTTTGGGCCGGGCGTCTTCCAGTCCCGCTATATAGCTACCCAATACGTCCTCAAAGGTCGTAAAGCTGGCGCAGGGGTACACCTGCTGTTGCTCGATGGCAAACCGCCCCGTACTCTCGTCCAGCCGAGAAGCGAGTCCAAAACGGGCATTGGCGCCGCCAATATCGGCGACAATAAAGGGCTGCACAGCGATACTATTCATTTTCAAACCAGGCTTGTGCTGCCTCCGGACCCCAGCTCCCGGCGGGATAATTCTGTGGCGGCAGCCGCTGTGCTTCCCAAACATCGACAATCGGATCGATCCAGCCCCAGGCTTGTTCCACTTCATCGCGGTGGGTAAATAGCGCGCAAAAAATCACAATGTCGGTCGCATTTTTCATGGTAATGATATCCGGCTTGGGTCCAGAGGTCGGCGCTGCGCGATGAAGGGCGCCTCAATTTAACAATGTGGGGACTTTCGTTTTTGCCCATCACCACACGCACTTTTGAAAAATCTAATTTGAGCCCGTCAGCGCCGAAGCAAAAAAAGACGGGCGCAGTACTGCATCACCTGCGCCCGTAAACGACGGAATCAAGGAGCCTGTATCAATTGCACATTATCTATGCGAAATGTGGCGCCATCTTGACTGCCCCAGGCCGGAAAAATGACCAATGGTGTGTCAATTTGACCGAGGTCAAGCCCTCGTGCTGCCAAGGCATCGAGATCGAAGCTGTAGTGTTGCCACACGCCAGTAGCTGGCAGTACGCCCTCGTTGCTATCGGTGAGGGGTACGTCGCCGGTACTGCAGGGGAACACGCAATCGACCTTCATTATCCAGGGATTAGCGGCGGGATTGCCGGGTTGCGACACCACATACATATCAAATTCCATCGTTCCTCCGGCCCAGGCACTTAGATCCAGTGGTGCCGCGGATTGGAAAAAAGTGACAGTATTAGTGCCCTGGTCGTTGTCATAAGTGAATTCGATAACATTACTTGTGCCGTCATTGATTTCCGCTATCGACACACCTCCGCAACAATCGAATAAATTCCAATTGGTAACGGCGTCTTCATAAACATTCAACACCGGGCCTTCTGGCGTTGGGAAAGCAATTCTGGGACTAATTTCACATGTCTTGTCGCCCTGAAAATCCTCCGGTTCGGTATTCACGGCGCATTGCAGCCGAATATTATCTACCTGCACATGTGTGTTTGAACCGGTGTGCTCCAGTACAAACAGGTTTTGCACATTGGAGAGATCGACGCCGCCACCCTCTGGCAGCGGGTTTGCCAGTAAGTCGGCAATTTTCACGGCGACGTGTTGCCATTCTCCTGCCGCAGGCATATCGATGGTCACTTGTCCCAAATTAGGCCAGCCACTATCCACCTTAACGGTAAGCTGGCTGTCGGCCTCGGCTTGCACCACAAACATGTCAAACGCGATCACACCGTTGTTGGTCCAGCCAGAGCCGCCGCTCAGGCTAACACCATTGTCAAACCCGGGCACGCCGGACATGTCGGCAGAGCTCAGAAACACATTGCCGACCCCGTTGAACATGATGTCCCACACGTTACCATTGTCTCCACCCAGCGCGACTTCGCTTTGAAAAACGGTTCCCTCGTCTAACTCCCAGTAACCGGGAACCAGTGTGTTGGCTAGCGTCGCGCCGTCAACATCGAAGTTAAGCGTTTCCGGACCGTCTTTATACAGTAGGAAATCATTGATTCCGGGCGCCCCTACATCGGTATTTATCGCGACGCTTTCATCGATAGTGCCACAGCCTGTGCCCGTGTATTCACGCTTGCCTCGCCGGTGTTTACGGCATTGGTATACGCGCACGTAATCCACCAGCATTTCTCTGTCTTCGGTCCAACCCGTGTCCGGTGTTCCAGGCCAGTCACCGCCGGCCGCCAGGTTCAGAATTAAATGAAACTTCTGGTCATAAGGCGCGCGCGGATTTGCGGCCTGAAAGCCGTTTTCCTGCCCTTGCCATATATAGTTGTACCAGCCCGCGGAGGTTTGGGTTTGGTAGTGCTCACCATCGACGTACCAGCGAATTTCGTCCGCTTCCCATTCGATGGCATAAACGTGGTAATCATCCGCCGGGTTGACTTCCATTTCCAGAGTTTGACCATGGTTTTCCCATTGCGGCCAGGGCAGGCCGTAGTGCAAGGTGCCATGCACTTCATTGGCCCAAATGCCCAGATTGACCGCTTCCATAATGTCGATCTCGCCACTGGAGGGCCAGGTACCGTAAGCTAAATCGGTCGGCAGCATCCAGATAGCCGGCCACATTCCCTGCCCGCCTGCTACTTTGGCGCGCACTTCAACGCGGCCGTATTTAAAGTCAAATTTGTTTTTTGTGCGCAACCGCGCCGAGGTGAAGGGTAAGGTTCGGGAGGTATCGTTCGGGTCATAATTGGGATCATCATCAGGAACGCCCGGACCGCTAAAGCTTTCTTCCTTCGCGACGATATGCAGAATTCCGCGGTCAACGTAGGAATTGTCCGGGCGATCGGTGTAACATTGCTGCTCATTGTTACCGCCTCCCCAACAACTCACCTCGTGCGTCCATTTCCTGTTCGTTATTTTGCTACCGTTGAATTTGTCCTGCCAGGCCAATCGCCATCCCGCTTTGAGCAGCTCCAGGTGATGCGCCAGTTCAGCGCGCCGTTGACTGGCACGCTCACCGTTATAGGCCTCTTGATACCGTGTGTCAGATTCCGCCGTCGTCGAGGCAGGCGTTGCGTTTGCACTCACCGCGAAAACGGTTGCGATGATTATGGGCCAGGCAAATTTAGCTATAGGGCTGTTCATGGATGTGTCGCCTCATTTTATAAATAGAGTTCAAGACAGTGCCGTGATCCGACGCGCTGCGCGCCAATTCGGCCAGAATTGACAGCGCTATCATCTTGCCGCTGGATGACAGCGCTGTCAAAGCCTTTTTCCGAAAAAAGCTAGATCGATGCAAAGCAAACGCCATGCCCGGTTATAACATTCTGGTATAACCGCGACGTGGTCACTAGCTCGATTGTTGACACCACGATGCCTGGATCGCATCGCTGATAGGGATATTTCCGGCGCAGATTGACAGCGCTGTCTTTTGCGTATAGTTTACGCTGCCAGAGTTTCTATGAAAGCAAGCAAGCTCATTAAACAACAATAGCCAAAGGCGTTTGCGGGAGCTTTACAGTGCAATTACATAACTATAGAAATGCTAAATCTTACTGTTATCTTCTGCTGGTAATCATTATGTACGCAAATACAAGTATCGCGGCGCAGACTTCCGGTGACTCTGCAGACATCAAGCAACGCGTCGATGCCTTGCTCGCACGCATGACCCTTGACGAAAAAATAGGGCAAATGAGTCAGCTCAAGGGGTTGGAGGGCGATGATCCGAAGTTTTTACATAAGGCTTTGAAAGAAGGCCGCGGGGGGTCTGTATTAAATGAAGTTGACGTAGAAACAGTCAACGAATTGCAACGTATTGCTGTAGAAGAAAGCCGTTTGGGTATTCCGCTACTGATCGGCCGGGATGTCATCCATGGCTTTAAAACCATATTTCCTATTCCGCTGGGGCAGGCAGCTAGCTGGAACCCCGATGTGGTTAAAGAGGGAGCTCGAATAGCCGCGCTTGAGGCGTCTTCTGCCGGCGTCAACTGGACATTTGCGCCGATGATCGATATCACCCGCGACCCTCGTTGGGGAAGAATCGCGGAAAGTCTGGGCGAGGATCCGTATCTGACCAGCGTATTGGGGGCCGCCATGGTACAAGGATTCCAGGGCGACGATCTTTCCCAACCCGGCTCTATTGCAGCCTGCGCCAAGCACTTCGCCGGCTACGGCGCTGTAGAAAGCGGTCGCGATTACAGCACAGCCAATATTCCGGAAAACGAGT
Organism: Pseudomonadales bacterium; assembly: GCA_037969395.1. Taxonomy (GTDB): domain Bacteria; phylum Pseudomonadota; class Gammaproteobacteria; order Pseudomonadales; family JAUIET01; genus JBBKXJ01. The sequence goes on along the minus strand of JBBKXJ010000155.1, from coordinate 2,588 downwards.
TGCGTAACGTCTACCTGCCGCCTTTTAAAGCTGCTCTGGATGCCGGTGTGGCTACGTTTATGGCATCGTTCAGCGATTTGAATGGCGTTCCCGCTTCCGGAAATGAGTTTCTGATGAAGCAAATTTTGCGCAAGGAATGGAACTATAAAGGTTTTGTAGTCAGCGATTGGGAATCAATAGATCAGCTTAGCGTCCACGGCCTCACCGCCAATGACAAAGAATCCGCTTATGAGGCGGTCAACGCCGGCGTCGACATGGAAATGGTAAGCACCACCTATGCTGATCATCTCAAAGAGCTTATCGACGAAGACAGAATCAGCTTGCAAGCAGTGGATGCCATGGTTGCCAATATCCTGCGCGTAAAGTTTGAGATGGGGCTGTTTGAAAATCCCTATACTGATCCAGGCAAGTACCCGGCACCCGCCAACGCGGAACACTTGCAAGCCGCCAAACATGCGGCGCTGCAAAGCAGCGTGCTGCTCCAGAACGACAAGCAGGTACTGCCGCTGTCAACAGAGAAGCTGTCATCATTGGCAGTGATCGGCCCGTTGGCCGACGATCCCTACGAGCAATTGGGTACCTGGATTTTCGACGGCGATGCGAAAGACAGCCAGACCGGTCTGCAAGCTATTCGCGAGTTGGTAGGCGATTCCGTCGAAGTGAGTTTCGCCAAGGCATTGGCGACCTCAAGAAGCAAAAACCGTGAAGGTTTTGCCGAAGCGGTCGCTGTGGCGCAAAAATCCGATGCAGTGATTCTGTTTTTGGGAGAAGAGTCTATCCTGTCGGGAGAAGCTCACTCGCGCGCCGACATTAGTCTTCCCGGCTACCAGGAACAACTGATTGACGAAATCGCGGCGACCGGCAAGCCCGTGGTGCTGGTGGTCATGGCTGGAAGGCCGCTGACGATAGAAAACATTACCGCTAAAGTCTCCGCCATATTGTATGCCTGGCATCCCGGCAGCATGGCAGGCCCGGCGATTGCCGATCTGCTGTTTGGCATCGAATCGCCGTCAGGCAAGCTGCCGGTGAGCTTTCCGCGCATGGTGGGTCAAATTCCTATCTACTACTCGCAGAAAAATACCGGCAAGCCGCCAACCCCGGAAACGGTTGTGCACCTTGACGATATCGAGCCCAGAGCCACGCAGACTTCATTGGGTATGACGGCTTTTCACCTTGATGCCGGCTATACCCCGCTATACCCGTTCGGTTATGGATTGTCTTATTCCGAATTCACGTATGAGAATATCAAGGCCACACCTAATGCCTTTAAGATAGGTGAAACGCTGGAAATAGGCGCCACCTTGACCAATGTAGGCAAGGTTGAAGCCGAAGAAGTTGCGCAGCTTTACATCCGCGACCTGGTCGGTAACGTAACGCGGCCGGTGAAGGAGTTAAAAGGCTTTCAGAAAATCCGTCTCAAACCGGGCGAAAGTCAAAGCCTGACATTCAAACTGCACAGCGATGACCTGGCTTTTTACAATAGAAAGATGCAACTCGGCGCTGAACCGGGCAAGTTTTACGCATGGATAGGCGGCAGTTCCGAGGCCGATTTAAAAACCGAATTTGAAATCGTTGAATAACACTGAGCTGGCGAAGACCATGGATAGGGAAGCGGATAGCAACGGTCAGTCGGTATTCTATACCGTCTATGTCGCCTTAATCGTCGCACTCGGTGGCTTTCTGATGGGTTTTGACGCGTCGGTGATATCGGGCGTGGTTAAATTCATCGAACCTGAATTCGATCTCAGCAAAATAGAACTGGGTTGGTCGGTGGCTTCGCTGGCGCTCACTGCCACCCTGGCCATGATGGTAGCCGGGCCCCTCAGTGACAAGCTTGGCCGCAAAGTCGTACTCAAATACGCCGCCGTCCTGTTTTTTGTTTCCGCAATCGCCTCGGCACTCGCCCCCTCCTTTATTGTGTTGGTCATCGCCCGCATGATTGGCGGACTCGGCGTCGGTGCGGCGCTGATTATTGCTCCCATGTATATTGCCGAAATAGCGCCTGCTAAAATGAGGGGGCGCATGGTTTCGTTTAATCAGTTGAACATTGTGATTGGCATTTCAACCGCGTTCTTCACCAATTATTTAATCCTTCGCCTGGGGCAAAGTGACCTCGACTGGGCCAGCACACTCAAATTTGCTGAATGGAACTGGCGCTGGATGCTGGGCCTGGAAACCCTGCCTGCCCTGCTTTACTTTTTCGCGTTATTTTTCGTCCCGGAAAGCCCACGCTGGCTGGCTATGCAAGGCAGAAAGAAAGAAGCACTGGAAATCATGAAGAAAACCAGTAGCGAAAAGCAGGCTCAGGCTGATCTGCAGGCGATTTGTGCGAGCGCCTCGGTGGAAACCAAAAAAACGAAAATACCCGTGCGGGAGCTGTTTAGCCCGGCGATGCGGCTGGTCATAACCATCGGCATCGCGGTGGCCATATTGCAGCAGATTACCGGTATTAACTCGGTGTTCTTTTACGCGCCGATGATATTCGAGCAATCCGGCATTGGTACCGATGCCTCTTTTATGCAAGCGATTCTGGTCGGCCTGACGAATCTGGTGTTCACCATCGTTGCGATAGCCTTGATCGACAAGCT
>JBBKXJ010000154.1:0-4428 GCA_037969395.1 Pseudomonadales bacterium | reverse complement strand
GAGTAGCATTCGAACTTGTGTATACCGGCCGCTCGCGCACCGTCTTCACACAGCCCATAGATTGCACGCCCGATCCCTCGTCTGATCCAGTCCGGGTGAGTTCCAAAGTGCCGGATATGGCCTACGCCTTCTTGTTCGGTCTCTCCGCCTGGGTGTTCCCGTGTCCAACCACCGCAGCCCACAAGGGATCCGTCTTCCATTTCTGCAACGTAGTACGTGCCCGATGAGAGCAGCTTCGGGTTGGCGCGAGTCATCAATTTCAGCGCCGGATCAATCATCGCGGAATCGTAGGCCGACTTCATCAGGCTTGGATATGACACCTGAAGTAGCTCGGTGACAGCAGCTAGATCACTAGCGTCGGATTTTCGGACTAAGTAGCTTGTCGGAGTCATACATGTCCACGGGAGGCTGCTTTGGGTCGACAGCGCCACTTCACTGCTTTGAGCGTTCATAGGCAGCTTACTCTTGCTAAAGCTGTCGATCAATTCAACCTTTGCAGCAGTCATTCAATTGGTAGAACCGGCCACAACCGGTCATACAAAAAATTTAGCCCATGATTCGATTGATCCAAACTCGATAGACAACAACGGCACAAAGCTGCCGGTCGCGGCACGAGCCGATATGGTGCTATCGACCCGAAGAGCCATTAAATAAGCAAACCAATGCCACCTTCAAAGCGGCCGTTCAGCCAAGCTATTCTGTTAAATCGATCAAAATCAGTAGACCTGTTCTCGCGATCACTTTTGAATTGTTCTAACTCATTGAAATCTCGAACATAAAAATATATGATCAAGAGAGCGGATTTTGCTCAAATCTTCCGCCGGTCTCGCGATCACTTTCTGGAAGAAATCTCAGTAAGCAGCTATATCCTTGTTTTTTGCACAATTACAAGCTAAGCCTCGATTCTCTCTCAAGTTGATCGCGAGGAGAGACATAAGGCGAATGGGTCTATTGAATAAACTGTTAGCAAAGAAGGAGATTATGATGACAAAACTGACAAGGCTTTTCTTGCTCACATCGTTCCTTGCGGGATGGGCATTACAGTCGATAGCGTCTCAGGATGGCAATAGCGTGGTTGACGACCGCGTGCTTGGGGCCCAGACGCAATCCCAGCAAGCTGCTGAGGTGATCGCTGCCTCCAAAGCGATCATTGCAGCCTTCGGAAATGATGCGCCGAAAACTTACTTCAAGCTGTTCGACCCGGAAGCATCATTTATTTTTTACAGCACGCCAGAGCGACTTGAGAGCCGATCCGCATACGAGCAAGCCTGGGCGTTGTGGCGTCGAGACCTTGGCTTTCGTGTTCGCTCCTGCAGAAGCAGTGATCAGCGTGTACAACTCTTTGGCGATTTTGCAATCTTGACGCATTTCGTAGTGACGGAGATTACGACGAATCAGGGTGAAGAGACGTTGCATGAGCGAGAGACGATCATATTCCACCGCCGCGATGGGCGTTGGGTAGCGGTGCATGAACACCTGTCCCCACGACCAAGATCTGGAGGGTGAGGCGCTGAATAGCTCAGAGCTGACGAGGGTGGAATCGAAAATTCGAACGCTAACAAATGAATGCAGGAGGGTCCGTAGGGGCTGCGCTCCATCCGGCCGCAATGATTCATTGAGTTGTGTCCGCTTAGTGGCAAGACAGCAGCCAGATTGGCCAACCCAATCAATCTAATTCCACCTGCAGAGGAAAAGCATCTTGTAGGACTGAACAGACGATCTGAGTTCCACCGCGATCGCAGTTGAGCTAAATTTGCGACTGGCAGCAATGGGTCGTCAAGGGCCTGTCGCTCAATGCTACATCGATTGTCAGCTTACTGGAATGGAACTGCCGGCCGCTGTGACGCGATTGTATCCGATTGAGATTCAAAGACCATCCTTCAAAAAAGACTATCCCGAAACTCCTAGCTCGTGAGTTCACAAACTGATCATGTGTAGCTACGCGACCCACATCGGCGTGTTGGGCAAACTATTCACAAACATATCCACAAAAATGGTGGATTGTTTGATGTACGAGATTACACAACGAGGTCGCGGCTTAGAAAGTCAGCGGTTATCCCTCTGAGTTTGTTTTCAACTAGCATTGCGTGCGAGGGTGCGATAGATAGTTGGTCGGGAGACCGAAAACAATTCCGCCAGATCGCTAATCGAGTAATCGCCAGAATCGTGCATGCGGCGTAATTCTTTTTGCTGTTTAAAGGAGAGCTTAGGTTGCTTTCCTCGAAGCTTGCCTTTGGCGCGAGCAATCGCCATCCCTTCACGGGTCCGTAGTCGGATCAGATCGGCCTCGAATTCCGCATTATGCGCTACAGCGCATAAGAGGAAGTCAATCAATGGTCTGGTCGCCATCGTCGAAGCGGAGACACTATCTGCCTTGAAACCCCCCCAAAATCTCTGTAGGACGCTTCCACCGCCAGGTCGATTAACGGGATGATACCCAGATTGAAACCAACCATGATTTTGTAAGCATCGTCAATTTCGAAATCGTCGGTGTCGATCTCGTCGATGGTCAGGTCGGAACGGCCAAGGTTGCCGCCCACAGAAAACCACTGTCTTCTCCAGCCATGACTAACTGCGTTGATAGCAGCATGCTCGCAGTGCCGGCCCAAATTCATCCTTCCCAAAGGGCAGATGTGTGCGCTGCATCGGCCGTGCTCCAGCGCGACACATGCAAAACCGTCCATGCTCCGAATCTGTGCGCTACGGCAAACCAATAACACGGCAAATGACTCCAACTAACCCTCATATCGGGCTTTATCAACGGTGGCACGATTCTTGTAATGGAGATGTGTCAACCGTAAATTCCTGCGGAATTGATTTTGGCATTGCGACCATTCGCAATGCAGCCCTCTCAACTCATGAGCTGTGAAAGGCTTATTCTATTGTCTGGAGAAAATATGTTCTATCAAATGGCGCGCACTGCCTTGACACTCCCCCTCCTGGTATTTTCGCTGTCATTACATGCACTGGAATTTGCCAACGTGTCGGACGCGGTGAGTAATGGTAAGACGGCATTTACGCTACGCTATCGCTACGAAGCCGTTGAGCAGAGCGGTTTCGACGAAGATGCCGCAGCATCGACGCTGCTTTCCAGGTTTAGCTGGACCTCTGCCGCCGTTGATCAATTCAGTTTTGGCATAGAAGCTGACTATGTCTCGGCGATCGGTAGCGACGATTACAATTCAACCGAAAACGGCAATACTGATTTCCCAGTCGTTGCGGACCCGGAAGGATTCGACCTCAACCAAGCCTATTTAAGATACGAGGCAAAGAGTGCAACTCTCACAGGAGGCAGACAACGCATCCTGCACACAGACCAGCGCTTTGTTGGTGGCGTGGCGTGGCGGCAGAATGAACAGACATACGATGCGCTGACGGCTGATGTAACGCCGCTGACGGGGCTGACTTTAAAGTACAGCTACATCTGGAATGTGAATCGTATTTTCGGTCCGGATGACGGCGCTCAACCCGGCGATTGGCGCGGCGACTCTAATGTCCTGCTGCTGGAGTACGCGCTCAATCAAGCGCACAGTTTGCGAGCGTTCTCCTATCTTTTGGATTTCGAAAACGACAACGGTCCGGTCAACTCAACAGCGACGTATGGCATCGGTTACGAAGGTCTGTTTGGGCCGCTAACCGTGGCGGCGATGGCGGCAACCCAATCTGACTACGCCGACAGCCCGCTCAGCTATTCTGCACCTTACTACTCCTTCACCGCCGCAGTTGATGTTGGCGTGGCCACCTTGAGTGCCGGCTATGAGGTATTGGGCAGTGATGATGGTGTGGCGGCGTTTCGCACGCCGCTGGCGACGTTGCATAAATTCCAGGGCTGGGCCGACATCTTTCTGATCACGCCCGATGGCGGTATCGAAGACGGCTACGCAGGACTTGCCGCTAATGTCGGCCCCGTAGTTCTTGCTCTCACCTACCATCAGTTCAGCGCGGATGAGGGGGGTGCGGATTACGGCGACGAAATCGACCTGGCGGCAACGTACAACATGCATGAGAAAGTGTCGCTGCAATTGAAATATGCCGACTATAGCGCGAGCGAATTTGCCGCCGACACGCGCAAGCTGTGGTTGTCCTTGAATTTCACATTGTAAGCGCCAGGCAGCACCCACTTTGAAGGAGCAACAGGATTAGGTCGTGGCCAAAAGACGAACAAAGCCTGTAACACACGTATGAAAATAGTACGCGCGAAACAAATACAGTGCAGTGCCGGTACGGTCTACCTGGTAGGTGCCGGGCCGGGCGACATTGATTTAATCACGGTCAAAGGATCACGCTGCCTGGCCCGGCGCAAGTTGTCGTGTACGACAGGCTGGTCAATAAAGAGTTACTGAGTCTCACGCCGCCTGAGTGTGAGCTTGTTTATGCCGGTAAGCGTAAACATTTGCACGCCATGTCCCAGCAGGCGATCAATGAGAC
>JBBKXJ010000153.1:0-7895 GCA_037969395.1 Pseudomonadales bacterium | reverse complement strand
TAACAGAACGAGACCACCTCACCGGTAGGACTCACGTCTGTTATTAGCTTGGCGACCGCTGTCGGCGTATTCGCTATTTCGCCGTAATACCGCGGCTTACCTCCCGCTGTATCTGCTATTGCGACGGCAATCGTGTCTTTGTGTGTATCCAATCCAACATACTTGATAAACCGATGCGTGACCTATCGTTCTCAATACTGGCTCTGAGCCGTTGTGTATCCACCCTCAGCTTAACCCACGAGCTTGAGAGTGGGTAGGTCACTACATAATGTCTATGCCTTCGGGAAAACGCCTCACACTGTACCGCTTTTGGAATGACTGCATTAGGCAATATCACCTGGAAGGGTACTTGTGTCTGAGTGAGCGCTGTTAATTCGCTAGCTTGACCAAGTTACAGCGTTGCTGTCATCGAGTGCCAGATTGACCGAATGACCAGGCAGCCACTACCTTTTTTGGGGAAAGTCAAAACCAACGCCGGCAAAAGTGCTTATTTGAAACAAGCAATCACGCAATCGGCAACGGCTCGGATGGCGGGCGCATTCTTTAGGTCGGCATGAATGACGAGCCAGGCCGGTCGAGCTTCGGGCTGATCCTGAACGATACGGACGAGCTTCTTATTGTGATCGCCCATAACACATGGCAGCAGCGCGACACCTAAACCTGCCTCCGCAGCAGCGAGCTGACTATGATAATCACTTGTGCGCAGGTCAAGGGGTCGATCTCCGGCAAACTCTTGCAACCATTGTTGCTGCGCCACATGCGCGAGAGATTCATCAAAGCCGATGAAGTGCCATTGCTGTGCAGGAGTTTTCGCAGTCTTCGGGCTGGCATAAAGACCGTATGCAATCGATCCAATCCGGCGCACTATATTTTGCTGCCCTTTGGGCGCAACCATTCGCACAGCCAAATCTGCTGCTCCGCTATCGAGGGAGGCAATTTGTGAATCAGCCGATAGTGTAATCTGCAAACTTGGATGCTCATTACGGAGCGCTGTTAGAGCGGGGACAATCATCTCGCTGACCACAACGGGCGGCGCGGTCAGCCGCACGCGACCGGTAAGTGTTCCGCTGGCCGCGTGGACCAGACGTTCGATGCGGTGAGCATTTTGCTCCATCTCGACGGCAATTCGGGCAATCGCTTCGCCTTTTTCCGTAAGCGGGGTGGAACGGGCAAGGCGTCGCACGAGCGTGTGTCCGATATCTTCTTCCAAAGCACTGATGCGCCGGGACACTGTGGCGTGGTTCACGCCCAGCGCCCGCGCGGCGCCAGCCAACGAACCTTCGCGACGCAGCACAGCCAATACTTGTAAATCATGCCAGTTCATCTGTGCAATATTGCACAGATGGCGTGTAAATAGCGAGAGTTTTCAGCAGAGCGATGGGTTGTTACACTTCAATCACACAATGAACCGGAGTAACAAAATGATCACAACGCGCCCGCTTGGAACCGACGGACCGATACTGCCCGCGCTTGGCTTTGGCTGCATGGGCATGTCCGAATTTTATGGAGAAACTGATGACGACCAGTCGCTTGAAGTGTTGCACCGCGCCTACGAGGCAGGCGTCCGCATGTTTGATACCGCCGACATGTATGGCAACGGACACAATGAGGAATTACTCGCCAGATTTTTCAGTGATGGAAAAAGTGATGCGTTTGTAGCCACCAAGTTTGGTATCCGCAAAGCGCCCGGCGAATATGCCCGATCAATCGACAATAGTCCGAACTACATCCGGCAAGCCTGCGAAGCTTCGCTAGTGCGCCTTAATCGCGAACAGATCGATTTATACTATGTGCATCGTGCAGAGTCCGGAAGGGCAATTGAAGACACGATGCAAGTCCTTGCCGCGCTGGTACGAGAAGGGAAGATAGCACGCATCGGCCTCAGTGAAGTGTCTACCGCAACGCTACGCCGCGCACATGCCGTCCATCCAGTTGCCGCAGTACAAAGTGAATACTCTTTAAGCACTCGCGATATGGAAGCTGAAGTGCTTCCTGCCTGTCGCGAGCTCGGCACGGCATTTGTCGCCTACAGTCCTCTGGGGAGAGGATTGTTGTCTGGCGTTATCGACAGAAACAATCTGGCCGAAAATGATTTTCGCCTCAACAACCCGCGCTTTTCTGAAGAAGCGCTCAACGCAAGTAAAGACAAACTCAAGACGCTGCAAACGATCGCCTCTCGCTACAATGCTACGTCTGCACAAATCGCACTTGCATGGGTGCTGGCCAAAGAGGTATTTGCGATTCCGGGCACAAAACGCCTCGCCTATCTTGAACAGAACATAGCTGCTGCTGATGTCCGGCTTACAGCCGACAATGTGGCTGAACTGGATCGCTGTTTCGCGCCGGGAAGCTTTGCGGGTGAACGGTATAGCCCCGAAGGCATGAAGGGAGTCAATGCGTGAGTTTGGCACTTTATAACAGCTACGATGTAACCGAACCAGCTTTATACAGCTCAACCAATGCCAACGTAGAGGCGTCAAATTCCTCTCCCGCATTGTCGCCGTTGATCACCTGGTAAATATCGCTACATATCTTCTTGCCCAATTCTACCCCCCATTGATCGAAGGCGTTGATCTCCCAGATCACGCTTTGCGTAAATACCTTGTGCTCGTAGAGTGCAATCAGCGCCCCCAACGTACGCGGCGTCACTTGATCGAACACCAGCGTGTTGCTAGGGCGGTTGCCTGGCATCACCTTATGCGGTGCCAGACGCGTTGCTTCGTCTTCTGCGTAGCCCATATTGACAAACTCGCGCTGCGCTTCGTCCAGGGATTTTCCGGACATCAGCGCATAGCTTTGGCTGAGGCAGTTGGCGAACAGGTATTTGTGGTGCTCGCCGACCGGATTATGGCTGCGTAATGGGGCGATAAAATCTATCGGCACAATATGCGTGCCCTGATGCAGTAGCTGGTGAAAAGAATGCTGGCCGTTAGTGCCGGCTTCGCCCCAAATGATCGGGCCGGTGTGGTAGCCCACAAAGCCGTCGCCGGATGCACTTTTGCCGTTGCTCTCCATATCGAGCTGTTGCAGGTATTTGGCGAAGTAGCGTAAATAGTGATCGTAGGGAATGATGGCGTGCGTGTGCGCATCCCAAAAATTGCTGTACCACACGCCGAGCATGGCCATTATCACAGGCATATTTTGTTCTAGCGGTGCGGATGTGAAATGCTGGTCCATCTCGGCGGCGCCGGCGCGTAACTCGTTGAAATGTTCCATGCCCACGGCTAGCGCGATTGGCAAACCGATGGCGGACCAAAGCGAGTAGCGGCCGCCCACCCAGTCCCACAGCGGAAACACGTTGTCTTCGACTATGCCAAACTCGACCGCATTGGCAACGTTGGCGCTGGCGGCAACAAAATGTTTCGCGACCGCAGCGTTATCTCCCGCTGCAGCAACCAGCCAGTCGCGGGCCGTGTCTGCATTTGTGAGGGTTTCGAGTGTGGTAAAGGTTTTGGATGCAACAATAAATAAGGTGGTGCTTGGGTCAAGCGCTTTAAGCGTCTCGCAGATATCAGTGGCATCAATATTGGACACGAAATGGCAGCTGATTGTAGGCTCAGCGTATGGCTTCAGCGCCTCGGCGACCATAAACGGGCCCAGATCCGAACCGCCGATACCGATATTAACGACATCGGTGATGCGTTCGCCCGAGTAACCTCGCCATTCGCCGCTATGGACCGCGCTGACAAAATCGCCCATTTTTTCAAACGTCGCGTCGACACTACGCGCTACATCTGCCTCTAACGCCGCCGAGTTGCGCAATGCCGTATGCAGGGCAGGGCGCTTCTCGGTAAAATTCACAAGTTCGCCAGATACGAGTTGCTGAATACGTGTCTCAAGCTTGTGCTCGCGTGCCAGCTCGAACAGCAAGGCCAGCGTATCCGCGTTTGCAATATGCTTTGAATAATCAAGCGTTAAGCCAGCGGTAGAGCACGACATGTCGGCGAATCGCGAAGGATCGTGCTGAAACAACTGCTGAATTCGTGTTCCTTCAAGCGCAGTTTTATGCGCCGCAAGCTGTTGCCACGCAGGTGTTTGGTTGGCGTTAGGCATATCAGGCACGCTCCGCTGTATCGGCTATTTCATTAAATTAGTGTTTTGTCGGCAACGCGGAACTCGGGTTCAGCCGTCGTTCTGCCCGGCGACACATTGCTCCGCCAGCGCCAGAGCGCCCACTTCGCCAGATCTGCCGGGTAAGCCAGTAGGGACAATGTACTCCTCCAGGGCAATGGCCGGCATCATAAAGCCGTTCATCAGTTCCTTAAATTGCTGCCTGACTTTAGGAAAAAGATGGGCCTGATCCATCACGCCGCCGCCGAGAATGATCAGGCGCGGCGATAAGCACAGCGTAATATTGACGCACATTACCGCCAGATAATACGCCTCGAGATCCCAGGCCTCATGGTCTTCCGGCAATTCGTTGCCTACTTTCCCCCAACGGGCCTTAATCGCCGGTCCGGCGGCAACGCCGGTCAGACAATTTTCATGAAACGGACATATATTCTCGAACGGACCGCTCTCCCGCTCGCGTGATATGAACATGTGACCCATTTCGGTATGCACCGCACCGTTAACCAGCTTGCCATTGGCGACAACGCCCGCGCCAACGCCGGTGCCAATGGTGACATAGACAAAGTCATCTATCCCTTGCGCGGCGCCGTACAAATGTTCGCCAACGGCGGCTCCATTCACATCTGTATCGAAGGCTACCGGAATATTCAGTGCTTTCTCAAAGTAACCCGCTACATCGGTATTCGACCAGTGTTTTTTTGGTGTCGCCGTGATGTAACCATAGGTAGGCGAGTCTTTTTGCAGGTCTACCGGGCCGAAGCAGGCAAGGCCCATTGCACTGAATTTGCCGTGTTTTTCGCTGTGTTCGGCGAAAAACGCTGCCGTTTGTGCCAGCGTTTCTTCGGGCGTGGTAGTCGGAAACTTGGCGCGTGCGGTCACGTGCAACGGGTCGCTGCCAATTACGCAATTGAACTTGGTGCCGCCGGCCTCTATGCCGGCATACAATGGTGCTGAGTTATCATCTTGGTTGGTCGTCATGGCCTGGCCTCTTAGTGTTGAATTGTTAAAATTTAACCAGCAAACGGCGTGTAGTAAGTCAAAAGATCGATTTTAAACTCTTCGCACCGCCTCTATGATAGAAGGTTACACGAAACACTACGTGATCCGCAGCAAGGTACGGTGATGCTGAGTCTTGCAACAAAAAAGCTTGACTTCAATTTCTAATGCTGAGAATATGCTCATGTAATAAATAGTTGCCCACATAATAGCTTTTACACCAATACAGCACAAGTGCCAATTCGTTTTAATTGTACATACAGAGAGTGTGGTGCGTATTCGGGAGAACCAGGCCAATGGCATCCGCAACAAACAAGACGATCGCTTCTCCAGCGGCGGCCCAACAGCCCCGGGTTTCGAACCCCGGCTATTTACGCACTTGAAGGGGTACTGAACCACTATGAAAGACGCGACTGATATTGTGATTTTTGGTGGGCTGGGCGATCTGTCCGTGCGCAAGCTGCTGCCAGCTCTGTATCGCGCCGAAGCCGGCAATCAATTGGCGGCGCACAGCCGCATATTTCTTATTTCCAGGGAAGATATCTCTGATCAAAGTTGCATCGATCTTGCCAATGCGGCGTTACAAAAGCATTTGAATGCTGGTGAATTTGAATCGACTTACTGGCGCAACTTTAGCCAGCGTTTAGGCCATGTCAGCATTGACCTGGCGACGCTGGATGAGCGCTGGGGGGTATTGAAAGATACCATCGATGCAACAGGTAACGGCTCGCGAGTCTACTATTTCGCTATTCCGCCGAGCTTATACGGTCAAACCTGTGCGAATCTCAATAGCAAAGAGTTGATTACACCCACCACGCGCGTCGTGCTTGAAAAACCTATCGGTTACGACCACGAATCGGCGGACGAAATTAACGCGCAAGTCGCCGAGTTTGTTGAAGAGAACAATATCTATCGTATCGACCATTACCTCGGTAAGGAAACCGTGCAAAACCTCATGGCGCTGCGCTTCGGTAATGTGCTGTTCGAGCCGCTGTGGGATTGCAAGACCATCGATCATGTGGAAGTGACCATTGCCGAATCCGTCGGGTTGGAGGGCCGTACCGCTTTCTATGATAAAGCCGGAGCGCTGCGCGATATGGTGCAGAACCATCTTTTGCAATTGCTGTGCCTGCTGACTATGGAGCCCCCTGCCAAGCTGGATGCCGACAATATTAGGGCAGAGAAATTGAAAGTGCTGAAAGCCTTACGTCGTATCGATGATGCTAACGTCGCGGAAGATACTATTCGTGGTCAATACAGTTCCGGCGTGGTAGGCGGCAAATCAGTGCCGGCCTATCAGGACGAACTGGACGCCGACTCAAAAGGCAGCGGCACCGAAACCTATGTGGCCATCAAGGCGCATATCGACAATTGGCGTTGGGCAGGTGTACCCTTCTATCTGCGCACGGGCAAACGTCTCGCGCAACGCTTCGCGGAGATTGTGATTCACTACAAGTCCGTATCGCACAACGTGTTCGACGAAGATGCAGGCCCGCTGCAACCCAATCGGCTGGTAATGCGCTTGCAGCCCGATGAACGCATGCAACTGACGCTGATGTCCAAGGAACTTAACCGGCAGGGCATCCGCTTGCGGCCGGCAACGCTGAACCTGAACTTTGCCGAGACCTTCAAATACACCAAGAGCGATGCCTATCAACGCCTGATTATTGATGCGGTGCAAGGCAATCCGGCGCTGTTTACCCACCGCGATGAAGTAGAGCAAGCCTGGGGCTGGATCGACCCGATTATCGACGCCTGGGAAAGTCAGAATATTGAGCCACAATATTATCCCTCGGGTAGCTGGGGGCCGGAACAAGCCGAAGCCTGGTTTGAGCAAACCTAACAGGGCGGCAAACAGCAGGCCCTTAACATGAGGACTGAACCCTTGCCTGAAGAGCATTTTTTTGATACACGCGACGATCTGTTCAGCAGCCTGGGCGATTTTTGCACGGCCACACTGCAGGCAGCGCTGACCAGCCGCAACACAGCGAGCATTCTCGTGTCGGGAGGCAGTACGCCAGAGCCCTTGTATAACAGCCTGGCGCACACCTCACTGGCCTGGGAGCAGATTACCGTAGCGCTGGTAGATGAACGCTGGGTAGACGCAAACCATACCGCCAGCAACGAGCGTTTCGTCAGGCGGGCGTTGTTACACGACGTCGCCGCGCAGGCTACATTTATCGGCATGAAGAATGCAGCCAATAGTGCGCAAGCTGCTGTAAAGGACATCAATAGACGCTACGAGGCAGTGCCGTCACCCTTCGATCTAATGATTCTGGGAATGGGGCCCGATGGTCATACCGCGTCTTTGTTTCCCGATGCGGAGGGGCTCAGCCATGCGCTCGATGCGAACAAGAAAGACAATTGTAGTGCGATCACGGCGCACCAGAGTGCGGTGACAGGTGAGCACACCGAGCGTATGACGCTGACACTACACGGCATCATGCAAGCGCGGCAGATAGTGTTACTTATCACCGGCGACGAGAAATTAGAAATTTATCAGCAGGCGCTTCACACAGACGCTCACCGCGCAATGCCGGTGAGCGCGGTTTTGCAACAGCAACGCGTGCCAGTAGCGGTTTACTGGGCACCCTGACTTGAGATTACACACATGCTAAACGACCACGTTAAAAAAGTTACCGACGACATTATCAAGCGCAGTGAAAAGACACGCGCAGCTTACCTGGCGCGTATCGATGCGGCGGCCGACGAGGGCCCAAGCCGTACGCGTTTGTCCTGTGGCAACCTGGCGCACGGCTTTGCCGCCTGCCAGCCGGGCGAAAAAGACGATCTGACCGGTGCGGTCAAGTCCAATATTGCCATCGTAT
>JBBKXJ010000152.1:0-7987 GCA_037969395.1 Pseudomonadales bacterium | reverse complement strand
TGGGTTGATACGGAAAACCCTTCGCTGGCATCGTTGAGAATAACGTTGACCACGCCGGCGATAGCGTCGGATCCGTATTGCGCCGAAGCGCCGTCGCGCAAGACCTCAACTCGTTTAATTGCAGCAGAGGGAATAGCCGAAAAATCCACCGCCTGTGCGCCCTGGTTAACCGTTCCCAGCGGTGCGAGCTGCAGGTTAACTAACGCCGAGCGATGCCGGCGCGTACCGTTGACCAACACCAGCGTCTGGTCGGGTGACAGGTTGCGAAGCGTCACCGGGCGAATAAAGGAGGTGCCGTCGGCAATCGGGAAACGCTGCGTGTTCAGTGACGGCGATAGCTTGCTCAACGCCTCGGTCATATCGAATGACGCCTGTTCGCTTATCGCCGTGCCGCCGAGCACATCGACAGGCGACAGCGTTTCGGTTGGCGCCACGCCCTGCTTGCGGGTTCCGGTAATAACGATTTCTTCCAGTATTTCCTGCGAATTTACCGGAACAGAAAGCGCGACGCCGAGGGCGGCCACCCATGCGGATTTTAAAATCTTGCTGTTGCGCTGCGTGTTTGTACTCAAGGACTGATTGTTTGCGGTTGGCATGTGATGACACCTCTTGTTTTATTGATCATTGAGCTGCAATGGTTATGAAAAATACAGGTTTAATGCGTGCCAGTAAAGCGGCAGCGCACAAAGCGATGAGATATAGTGATTCGCGTTGCAACCCAGGTAGCGAACATTGCCAATAAATTGCACCTGCTCGCCAGCTAACGATGGCGCCGGAAAAAGCCAGCTATCCAGTTTGCAAACTCTTGCGACGAGGTCTTCCCGCCCAGGCTGTCTAACGCCTCGTGCGCAATATTGGCGGGCAAGATCGCCTTTCTGGCGGCGACCAGGTCAGACACATAATCACTGACAAATTCCGGGTGCGGTTGAATGGAATACGCCTTGTCGCCATATGCCAGAGCGGCGTAGCGGCAGAAAGGCGAGGAGCCGGCTACTGTTGCAGCGGCCGGCGGTTCGATCACCTGATCCTGATGCCAGGCCAGCAGTTGCACACCGGCGGGGAACCCGTCCAGCGTATAGTCTTTCAGTCCGACCGACCAACCCGAGGAAAATTTCTCTACCTTGCCACCCAGCGCCTGAGCCAGAATTTGATGACCAAAACAAATACCGACGATGGGCACGGCGCCGGCATAGGCGGCTCTGAGGAAGTCTTCCAGTGGAGGGATCCAGGCGTGGTCTTCGTATACTCCGAATTTGGAGCCGGTGATCAGCCAGCCGTCGGCAGCATGAACGTCTGTTGGCAGTACGCCGTCCAGCACCGGGTAGGTGTCGAACTCGAACCCCTGGCCTGCCAGCAGGCGGCGAAACATGGCGTCGTAGTCGCCGTGTTGCTCGCGCAGCTCGTCAGGTGTGCGACCCGTCTGCAGGATACCTATTTTCATTGCACCACTCTCCGTGTCTTGCGGCTATTCTGTCACGTGCTGCGGCAGATTCTAAACACCCAGCGCATCACGCAGCATGTACCACCATGAACCAACCATGCTGTACTGATCGCGCAACAGGCGGCCGCCAGGGAAGGGGAACCAACGCAGTTTAGCAAACACGTCGAAGCGACTCAGGTCGCCATCAATCGCCTCCGACAGAATGCGGCCAAACAAATGCGAACCGGTAACCCCGTGGCCGCTATAGCCGTGTGCAAAATAGGTGTTGTCGCCCAGTCGCCCCAGCTGCGGCACGCGGGAAAACGACAGGGCGAAGTTGCCGCTCCAGGCATAGTCGATTTTCACACCCTTCAGTTGTGGGTAAATCTTGTTCATGTTGCGTCGCAGCTTAGCTTCGATGTCTACCGGATCAGCGCCGCCGTACACTGTGCCGCCACCGAATAGCAACCGCTTGTCTGCCGAAAGCCGGTAGTAGTCAAGCACATAGCGACTGTCTTCTACGCACAGGTCGGTGGGTAAAAGTTCGCTGGCGCGTTGTTCGCCTAATGGTTCGGTAGCCATAATCTGGGTAGACACAGGCATGACCCGAGCCGTTAAGTTGCGCACCACACCGCCAAGATAAGCGTTGCCGCACAGAATTAATGTCTTACAGCGAACCTCTCCCTGCGCCGTTTTTACGCTGGGCTGCGCCCGCTCATAGTCAATCGACGTTGCCGGAGACATCTCGTAGATCACGCCACCGTTCTGCTCAAAGGCGGCGGCTTCGCCCAGGCACAGGTTGAGCGGGTGCATATGTGCGCCGCTGTGATCGATCATGCCGCCGAGGTAGGCATCAGAACCGATGTGTTGCCGCAGCGCAGATTTATCGAGCAGCTCGTGATCGTCCATACCGTGTTTGCGCCACAGGGATTGTTTGGCTTCCAACTCGTGCATCTGCTTTGCGGTGAACGCGGTAAACAGGTTTTTTTCCTTCAGGTCACACTGAATATTATACGTGTCGATGCGCTCGCGAATGATGCGACCGCCTTCCTGCAGCATCTTCGCCACGCAGGCACCAGTCTCCGCCCCGTAACGTTTCTCTATCGTGTCCAGGCTGGCGTTCAGGCCGTTGACGATCTGGCCACCGTTGCGGCCCGAGGCGCCCCAGCCAACCCTGGCCCCCTCCAGAATGGTAACCTTGTGTCCCTTCTCGGCCAGATGCAGTGCCGCAGAGAGGCCGCTATAGCCGGCACCGACAACGCAAATGTCAGTGTCGAGCTGCCCCTGCAATGCCGGCCGTTGCGGCACCGGGTTCGCCGTGGCGGCGTAATAGCTGGGGGGATAGCTGCCGTCGTTGGCATAGTTTGCCGCGTTTGCATTCATTAAACAGTTTCCGGTTAACTATGATAATAACAGCCGAACAAGTTGCCGGCGTGCAAGGGCGCTGATCGCACTAAGCCTTAACGTTATAGTGTGCCGCCGTTGCATTCAGCGCCTTGCTCAAGCGGGCAACGATGAGGTCAACCTCTGCCTCACTGCAGATCAGCGGCGGAGCGCTAATCATGGCATCGCCAACGGCCCTCACCACCAGACCATTGTGCATGGCAGCGTCGCGACACACCAGCGCGCCCTCGCTGTGCGGCGCGAGGCGCTGGCGCGACGACTTATCTGCAACCAATTCTACCGCGGCCAGCATACCTTTGACGCGCACCTCGCCGACGATAGGATGATCGGCCAGCGAATTAAAACGGTGGGCGAAATAGGGGCCGATATGGGTTGCCACCCGCTCGACAATATCTTCGCTTTGCATAATATCCAGCGTGGCGATTCCGGCGGCGCAGGCGGCAGGGTGGCCGGAGTAGGTAAAGCCGTGGGCAAACTCGCCGCCGCCGGAGGTTAATACGTCGGCTACTTTGTCGCCAATCGCCACGCCGCCTAATGGTTGGAAGCCGTTGGTGACGGCTTTAGCGAACGTCATAAGGTCCGGTTTGGTGCCATAGGTATCGCAACCAAACCAGCTGCCGGTGCGGCCGAACCCGCAAATGACCTCATCGCTAATCAGCAAAATATCGCGCTCGTCACAGATTTTCTGAATCGCCGGCCAGTAGCTGTCGGGAGGGATAACAACGCCGCCAGCGCCTTGAATCGGTTCGGCAATAAATGCGGCAACCCTGTGCTCGCCGAGTTCATCTATTTTCGCCGCAAGCTGTTGGGCGCAGTGCACACCGAACTCAGCGCGGCTCATGTCGCCGCCTGCGTTGAACCAGTGCGGTTGTTCAATATGATGCACGTATGACAAGCCCGTGTACTGTTTGTGCATGCTGCTCATGCCACCCAGGCTGGCGGCCGCTATGGTGCTGCCGTGATATGCATTGTTGCGGCTTATAATTAGCTTCTTTTCCGGCTTGTCGAGCAGATCAAAATAGCGATGCACAAAACGGATGTTGGTGTCGTTCGCTTCGGAGCCGGAGTTGGTGAAAAATATGCGCTTGAACTGCGCCGGCATAACGTTAACCAGCGCTGTGGCAAGTTCAATCGCCCGATCGTTAGAGCAGTTAAAAAAGTTGTTGTAGTACGGCAGTCGCTGCAGCTGTTCATGCACCGCGGCCACAATTTTCGGTTGGCTATAACCGAGGTTGCAGCACCACAAACCCGACATGGCGTCCAGCATTTGCTGGCCTTCGGAGTCGCGAATATAAATGTGCTCAGCCTGTGAAACCACCCGACCGCCTTTACTGGCATATTCAGTCAGGTCGGTGAAGGGATGGAAGTGATTGTGCTTGTCCATCTCCCGTAGCTCGCTGCTGTTGGCTTGACTCGACATTTCGCTCTCCTGAGTTTGACCGTATGGCGTACTGCTGCAGACTGCAAGCACGTTACTGATGATATCGTTGTTAGCGATATGCTGACACGATTGCAGCGAAATTGCTTTACCCCTAAAGGGTTGGATACGTAGCGTGCGCACGGCGCACGCTGCGTAAAGCCAAATTCCATATAATGTGGGTGGTGAAAACGGTATGAGTAAAGATATGGCAACTAATATTGAAGAACCTTTGCAAGACCTGTTGCAGCGTGGCTTTAGGGCATTATCTGCAGGCCAGATTCGTGAGGCATCCGAGTGCTGCAAAGAGGTACTGAAAATAAAACCCGATTTGGTGCAAGGTCATTTCCTGGTCGGCCTCGTGGCGTTGGAGGCCAACGATAGGAAAACCGCCTACAGCGCGTTCCGCTCGGTAACCAAATTGCAGCCTGGCCATGCCGCCGCGTGGGCGCAACTCGCCAAATTGTTTATGAGCGAGGGCCAGGTTAATCAGGCCGATGCGGCGTTGCAGAGAGTCGTAAAACACGCAACAAAAGACCCGATGGTGCACGATTTGCTCGGCACCGTTTACGCGATGATGGGTGAGCATGGCCTGGCGCGAACGTGGTTTGAAAAGGCCAATGCAGGCCAGGCCAACCATCCGCCTTTTATGTTGAACCTGGCCAACAACCTCGTCTATCACGGCGATTTGCAGGCCGCTGAAAGAATTTTCCACGCGATTATAAACATCCAGCCTTACAGTCCTCAGGCGCATTGGCAACTTTCCAGCGCCCACAAGGCCACCGGTACAGCGCATATCGAGCAGCTCAACCGCCTGATCGCGCAACCGGGTCAACATCCAAGAGCGCTGGCTTTTTACTATTACGCTGTGGGCAAAGAGGGCGAAGATTTACAGCAGTGGCAGTCGGCCTTTACCGCCATCAGCGCAGGTGCCGCAGCGCGCCGGCAAACCGTTGAGTATGACGAAGCCGCCGAAATCGAGATGTTTGAATTTCTACAGCAACACTTCACTCGCGACTGGTTTGCCGCAGAATCGAAAGGTCACGCCAGCGCAGCGCCTATCTTCGTACTGGGCCAGCCGCGCTCCGGCACCACGCTGGTGGAGCGAATTATTAGCAGCCATTCGCAGGTACATTCCGCCGGTGAGCTGCAGCAATTTAGTCTGGCCGTTAGAAGGTTGAGTAATCACCAGAGCCCAAAACGGTTTTCAGCTGAACTGTTTGCCGCCGCGCTGACGCTCGACTGCGAAAAAATCGGGGCGATGTATATGCAAACTACCAAGCGAATGCAGGGCGATGCACCACATTTTGTGGATAAGTTGCCGCAAAACTATTTGTTTATTCCGCTCATTCTCAAAGCTCTGCCGAACGCAAAGGTCGTACATTTGACACGCAACCCGATGGACGCCTGTTTCGCCAGTTATAAACAGTTGTTTGCCGACGCCTACCTGCATTCATATGACCAGCAGGAAATGGCGCGCCATCATGCGCGTTACCGGAATTTGATGGCGGTGTGGCGCGAGCGCTTTGGCGACCGGTTTTTTGATATTTCATATGAGAACACTGCAAGCGATATCGAGCCTAACGCACGCGCACTGCTCGACTACCTGGGCTTGCCGTGGCAAGACGCGTGTTTGAATTTCCACCAGCAAAATCGGGCCGTGTCCACTGCCAGTGCCGCGCAGGTGCGAGAGCCCGCGCATACACGTTCGATTGGTCGCTGGCGCAAGTACGAACAGCAGCTGGCGCCAATGCGTGCAGCGCTTGAGCAGCAGGGGATAACGGTCAATTGAACGTTGTCAGTTTAATGAGTGGAGTAGCCTTGAGGCGACCTAAGCCACCTTTTCTTCCGGGCATGTTGGTGAATCAATAAAAAGCCGCTAATTTAAGGGCTCACTTTGGCAAGAATGTCATTAGCGCGTTCGATTAAAGCGCGGTCGTCGTGTGCCCAAATCAACACTGAGCGGGCGGCGCCGGCAGCGTCCTCTCTTCGGTTTGCCGAAGCATAGGCCTCAGCCAATATCAGCCGTATGTCGAGTGCCGATGGCAATCTGTCCTCGGCCTGTTCCAGCATCTTAATGGCATGTTTCGGTTCGTTTTGCATGAGATAAGTCTGGCCGTGCATCGCATAGGTTTCCGGCATGGTTGCGTCTAACTGCTGCGCCTTTTTATAATTTGCCCGCGCTTGGTCGAAAAATCGATGACGCTGCTCGGTACTTTTCGTTTGTATGGCGCGGTAATGCCAGTATTGCGCATAATCAAGACGGCAGTAGGGGTCGTGGGGTGCCAGCGCGATTGCTTGCGCGAAATGCCGGTCTGCGGCTGCAAACTCACGGCGAAATTTAAACACATCCCCAAGGCCTGCTTCCGCTCGCGGTCGGGTTGCCTGGCTGCTGGTAGCTATTTCAAACCGCTGTCGGGCACGTTCCAACGCGCCATTGCGTAACGCTATTTGACCAACAGCCAACGCGATTTCCTGCCGACTTAATTGCACAACGTCCGCTTCGAACACCGGCAAAAGCTCGTCTACCGTGAAACGGAACGTGTTAACCTCGCCTCGCTTTAAATGGCGCTGAACCTCACGATCCAATGCGTCAGTGCTGACACCGAAAGCCTGTTCGAAGGCGGCGATATACTGCTCGCCGGACTGAATCAGGCCTAGATAGCGCTGCATATCGACCGCAAATGCTGTCTCCCGCTCAGTCCTGTTCAGCAAGTAATGCACCAGCGCCCAGGACTCGGCGTAAAACATCTCTTTTTGGTTTTCATCCCACGCAGAAAAATATTTCTCGCCGGCAAGCAGATCGGCAATGGCTATCCAATTGGCTTTGCGAATGCGAGCGCGCTTAGCTTTTGGCGTTAGGCCTATTTCAAACACGTCGCGACGCATTTCAATGCCGCTCAGATGTTCGGCAAACCCCTCATTAAACCATTTCGGATACAGCAAGTTGGTTTGATTACTCACCAGAAAATGCGTGTAGTCGTGCAATACATTTGAATGTTCATGCAACGAACGCAAACTTTTAATAAAAATGGTATTGCTACGCAAGCCGCGCCGAAAAATTCCCGCCTGGTCTTTATCAATACCAAACTGTTGAAAATCGATAGCGTCGCCGGTGGCGTATACAACAGTCGGAATCGGCCGCGGGCTAACGCCGACATTGGCAACCCGGGAAACCGCTGCATGAAACAACTCCAGCTGACGCGTCAGCTCGACGGCTTCTGTTTCGGGTAGCACAGTACGCAGGCGGAAATTAGCGCTACCCACCTCTATCCAAACATTGTCTTCGAGTGCCGCCGCAGGCGTTGAAGCTAACAACGAAGTTGCCAGCCACGCCAGTATAAAAATAGTGAAAGGACATTGGGTCGAACGATCAGTTGTCATCAGTAGCGGTCAAGCGCTGTGAATAATTTAAAAGCTTAGTGCTCAAATTATGACAGAGATACATGCCCAAACAGAGGCTAACGGTATTTGTAACAAAACTGAAGGCCGCCGCCGAAAGTATCACAGCGACCGCGATTAAGGCGACACTGCACTGCCAGCAACGAAGGTTTTGATTAAATATTACACAACCTTACCCATTAGGGGTATATAAGTTAAATTGGAGTTCAGTTAGTTTCTTAACCGCGCTGTTACCTCGTTATCAGTTTCGCGAACAGAGTAGTGCGCCAAACAGAGTAAACCTGTTAGCATCGCGGCTGATTAATATGGGTCAATGGATCAACGGAGGATAGTACATGACACGC
>JBBKXJ010000151.1:0-26653 GCA_037969395.1 Pseudomonadales bacterium | reverse complement strand
TGCACTGGTTCGACGTAGGCCCACTATGCCTTCACCAGTGCGCCTTGCAGAGAACGGCCTGCTTAACGCTGCATTAGGCAATATCACCTGGAAGGGGTACTATGCGAAGACCTAACTTGCAGCACGATGCCAAAGAGTCCACATAAACTCGGCTTGATGCCGGCCGCCGGCCACGCGCGTCGACTTGGAGATATAGCGAGCAGCAAGGAGCTGCTCTCTATCAAGACTGCTGCAGGTGAAACGCCGGTCTGCGTCAATCTACTCAGGCAATTTCAGCGGGCTGGGGCTGATCGCGCCTGCATCGTCCTACGTCACGCCAAGGCTGACATTCCGGCGACACTGGGTAACGGTGAACAGCACGGACTAACACTACAGTACATTTTCGTGGAAAGTTCACCTTCAGTACCGCACAGTATTGATTCAGCTTACGCGCACACGCGGGGTAGCGAGGTGATGTTCGGTTTTCCAGACATACTGATCAAACCCGATGATGCGTTACAAATTTTAGCTCGTGAACGGGCGGCCGCTAACAGCGACGTGATGCTAGGCCTGTTTCCCTCAACCCAACCAGAAAAAGTCGATATGGTTGATTGCGATACCTTCGGCAAAGTACGCGCTATAGTCATTAAAGAACCAACCTGCACCTTGAGAGAGACCTGGTTGTTGGCAACCTGGAGCGCCCGCTTCACGGAATTTCTACATAACTGGGTAGCCACCTGCGACACTGACGGCAGCTCGGAGCCGCAACTGGGCCATGCGTTCAGCGCTTCTATGAATCAGGGGCTGCAGGTCGATACGCATCGATTTGTAAACGGCAAATATCTTGACATAGGCACGCCGGATGATCTCGCCAAAGCTCAAAAGATGTTTCGGGATTGGTGATTTGAAATGTGGTTATCGCCGGCAACCAAAAAGCTGCCGGTAACTGTTAGCCTTCGCCCCTTCGTTTTAATGTACGCCCATTATATCGAGTGCGTCTAGCGTAACCTGCCCCTGCGATGCATCATTTAACTCAATAACGATTTCGTGGACGCCGTACTCCATCGGACCGATTGCGTAAGCCTGCGTGCCGTCTTCTAATTCGACCCGCGCTAAACGATCTGTCGGTAAGGTGGCGCCATCGAGAGTGATCCTGGCAGCCCCTGAATCAGGCGTAGCCTCACCCAGCCAACGCACCCCGGAGCCCACGAAGCGTAACGCCGCATGACTGCCCGGCGTGGCGGTATGCATCTCACTGCCGCCGCTCAGCAACTCGTCCTGGGTACGCTGCCAATCACCGCTAAACCGAATCACATCGCGGCTGTCTTCGTAGCGTATCGGTCGCGACACAGCAGTCCATGAATTGCCGGCGTCGCTGGAGCGATACAGCACTTCTTCGGAATTTGCATATATAGTTGCGTCGTCAGCATAGCGCGGTGAAAAGTGTATTTGCCTAATCGTTTGACTGTGCTGCGCGAGCGACGGCGCAAACGCCTTGAACGACTCGCCGCGATCGTGGCTAATAAACAATCCGCGTCCTTTCATGCTGACTATAACCGTGCCGTCATTGACGAAACCAGGCGACGTGGCGACCGTCAGAGCGAAGTCGCGACCGCTAACCGGCACGTTAAGATGACGCCACGACTCTCCCAGATCATCGCTACGATAAAGCCCGGCACCGCTAGCCAGAAATAATGCGCCCGGCCCTGACTCAGACGCACCCATTGCCATGCGTGCCATAAAATATTCTCCCTGCTGCGCGGCTTTTTCACGCCCATTCCGCGCAATTTCACGCTGCCAAATAGTTACTGCCTCAAGGCCGCTATTAACGCTCTGCCAACTGTTGCCGCCGTCTGTACTGCGCATCACGCCCTCTGCTTGTACCGTTGCGAACATGGTTTGGTCGCGCGCAAAGTCCGGTGACTGTACAACATGCTTAATCCATCTCTCGCTGGGCATAATTGTATCTACATTATCGCTTCCAGCATTGAATGCCAGCAGGCCATGCCGACGGCTGGATACAAAAACACGAGAGTCATCGCTATACGTTGCGGCTGGCACGATGGCATCGGGAAACGGCGGGTTGCGTTCGGTCGACGTAAGCAGTTCTGTGCTCATGGAGGCCGGCAATTTCAATTGGTGGTGCAACGTGGTAAGCACCCAGCGCTTTAGGGCCAGTAATCCACCCGGTCGCAAAGAGCTACGTTGCCATCTTTCTTTGTTTTTATTCCATAACAACATAGTGCCGGCACTGGCGGAAAACAACCGACCATCATCGGCATAGGTGGGCGAGAATGCTACGCCGGTTAGGCGTGGATTGCGTAGACCGCGATTCATTATGCGCCATTGCTGATCGCTATCTCGCAAACGGTATGCTCCGCCTCCATACGTTGTCAGTGCAATTTCAAAATCGTCATCCACGGCTGGCGACACGGCCGTATCAATAATTCGCTTTATCGGTATGGTTTCCAACTCAGTCCACTGCTTCGCATCCTCATTGCTCGCGAACAAGCCGGTGAACGCGCCAAGGTAAATAATGGGCTGCGCATTCTCGGTATAGCTTACTGCAAGCTCGCTATAGTGCGGTGCCCAGTGCAGAGGATTACTGTCGGCCTGGCTGTCAGAGGTAAGCCCGTTGACCCTGGCAAACCAATTGCCACCCTCATCATTGGACACAAATACGCCACCGCGCCAGGTAGATGCTAACAGGCGTTTGCGGCCGCTTAAGGTGTTAACTACCAATAACTCGCGCACATTGAGGTCAGTTAAACCCTTGCTCCTTTGCACCAGCGTAGCGCCGGCGTCATCGCTTCCATACACGCCCCCTGCTTCTGTGCCGATGAGAATTGACAGGTCGCCGGCAGCCTTAAGCGCGACAATGCTGGTGATCTCACCTGCCGCCGACGGCACAGTGCCGGGCGCTTCCCAGCTGTCACCGCCGTCTCGAGTCATGCGGATGCGACCATCGCTATCGCCTACCAAAAGCATCTTCGGTTCGTCGGGTCGACAAAAACAAAGCGCTTTGACATCCACCTTGCTACCGAGAATCGCACGCCAACTTGCACCGGCATCGGCACTGAGATAGAGCCCCCCCTCGGTGCCAAGTGCCGCTACGTGTTGATCGTTGGCGAAATCATTAGACACAATGACGTCTGCCAGGCGTAAATTTGACAAGCCCTTATTGCTGGCAACCCAGTGCTCGCCGCCATCGATGGAGCGATATACGCCGTCGCCATCGGTGACGGCAAACGCAGTGAGCGGACCGTGTTTTTGGGTAGCGGCGGCAACGCCGGTGAAGCTATAGCGGTTGTCGAGACCACGCGACATGTCTTGCCAACTGGCACCGCCGTCCTTGCTGCGAGTGAGTAAGTTTCCAGCCAGCACAACGAACACTACGGTGCCATCCGGACCTTGATCGGTGGTCGCCAGCGCATCGATAACATCATGCGGGCTGTGCGCTGCTACTGCCTGAGAAAACAAGGCAGCAGCAATAGTAAGGAGAGTCAATTTTGCTACTTGCATAGTGTTGAAATGCTCAAACGGTCGCATGGGTCACCAGTTAAGAAAAGCGGGGACTAAGTTTGGCCGCTCTACTTCAGGGAATTAGTCGTTCCAGCCAAAATCACGGCCGATAAGCTCGTAAAGGCGCTCGTTTTGCGGCCGGAACTGTGCCGTCAGATCGCGGCGTAATTGCGCGGAGATGCTGTCGTAGCGACCTGCATTCTGCTTTCCGTAGGCGCCCAGATCAAAGCTATCAAGCCCAAGGAACTCGAGGGTTTGGCCAAACTGGGTGTGCGGGTCACGATAAAACTCCTCGCTATTAATCACTAGCATTTGCTCGACCGGAAATACGCTGCGCCAGGTTTCAATCTGCTCGGCATATCGACCACGTGCGAGATAGGAATAAGCCCAGTAATTGTGGCTATAGTAGCAGTCATCGGCAAGTATTTTTTGTTTCTCTCCCGCCAGACGTTGGTCCTCGATTTTGATCGCCGCCTCGAAATCAAGTGGCTCTCTGCCCTTGCGTACCTGATGATTATAGTGCGACAACGCGCGATCCACCGGGTTACGCAGCATTACTATAAGCTTTACCTGCGGCAGCGCGTCGAAAACCCGCTGGTGAGCATGCGGGTGGAACATGTAATAAGGACTGGCCTCACCGGTAATGGCGCCTGCCGCGGTCGCGCCCTGCTTACGCTGCTTCTCAAGTGGAAAATGGGCGCGATACCAGCTCATGCCTTGCGCATACTCGGGCGCGTCGAAAAAGTGAATCTCCTTGCGCCGTGCTGCCAGCACTTGTGGATGCTGGAACAAATAGGTGCACAGCGAACTGGTGCCGCCCTTTTGCGCGCCAATAATAATGAAGTCTGGCTGCATACGCGCGGCTGCGGTCCAGCGACAGATTCTCCAGGTCAGTGGTGCCGCTAACTTGCGCAGACGGCCTCCTTTGGCAAAGCCCTCGGGCACTGAGTTGTTGGCCGTCATTAAGAGGGCTCCAACTGATGTACAGGTTGCTTCGATTCGAACAAGGTAATTGTCTCTCCGTTTGTTTGCTTTCTGAATCCGGCAATACGCGCTTTCGAGGTTAAATCGCCAAAGCGCTTCTCGCCTGCGCCTTTAGAGATAAGCAGCCAGTCTTCATAGTCTCGCGTCATAACGCATACCGCAACACCATCGCCCTCTGTCAGCGCAACTCTGCGCAGCGATACGACCGGTGCTTCAATCCCCCCCGGAGCGGGATAAATCAAAGTCAGTAACGACTCGGTATCAGTTGCCGTAGACGTCATGATCAACTGCATCGCCGGCTGCTTGTGATTGCGCTGTCCATTGGAAACCCAGCCGGCAAGCTGATCTTCGTTGCCCGTAAGGCAATGCAGCTCGACCTGTTCGGCGATGGGATTAAGTACTTGCAGCGTAGCGCCGGAAGCGGTCGCCCGCAGGCACACGCCGGTTTCGACCTTCCTCATCTCAATATCTTCCGCTGACTGAAAAAGGCGCTGATATTCGTGAATTCCATCCGCCTCCATCTCATCAATCACCAGCCAGTAAGACGGTTTAACAAACAATACGCTGCGCCTATGGGTAACACTGCGATCTATCTGTGGTTGCTCAGGGAATTTAAAACTGTAGGTCCCGTAGCCGTCAGAGTATGTCGCTTCGGCAAAGTCGAAGCTGTCGGTACTTAACCACTCAACATTTTCGCAAACGCCGGACTGTGGCGCACGGTGCTGTTCCTGCCAGCGTCGCACCTGGCTTAAACCGTCGACCAACACAGTATTGTGCGCCATGGAACTCACCAGATGGGTTCGAAACGGATCGTCGCTGTTGTAGGTGTAGCTGCCAGGGTCGACCAAAAATGGCTGACCATAGGCGCACACTTCGATGCTTAGCTTGTCTTCGTGCCCATGCACGCCGCCGAACGGGCCGCAGTCCATCAGTAAATAGCGCGCGTCGAGCGACCAGTCACTGCGCATGATAGTGAGACCGCCACATGGCAACAACAGAGAACTTACCGCCGGCTTCACGCCCTCACGGCCTGTGGTAGCGACAAACCGGAAGTCTTCTCGACCTAGCTTAGCGCCGGCGGTTGCCAATTGTTCGCGCAGCAGCGCAGGCGCCACCATAAAACCATCGCTAAGTTGGGGCCAGCCGCCATCGGGACGGCATGTGTGCATTAGCATGGCATAAATGCTCTCCAGCGACTCGGTAAGATCGCCGAACGGCAGGTGCCAGCCAGCACGCTGAACGATGTCCAGCGATGCCTCAAATTCTTCGGCGACAAGCCACTGATAGCCGGTCGACATTTCAATATGCGAACCGTCAACGTTTACCTGCGCTTGTAGCTCTTGTGCCAAGCGCTCAAGCGCTCGCTGCTGCCAGCTGTCCGCTGCTTTGAATTCGGGAAACGAGGCTGCTATGGCGGCCAGGCCGTTACTCTCACGCAGTAGATGGTTGTCATGCGTTTTAAATAAATAGATGAACCGGCCGTGGTCGCTAATGGAGCGCAGCATCAGTAATTGGGCGGCCCGGTCAAACGCCGGCGAGCGAAGGAAAATTGAGAACGCCGTTGGCCACACTGAACAGCGCATACCGACGCCCATCAAAGTCCAGGCGATGTGCGCTTCATTTTTATGCGGCGGTGGCGGATTGGAAATAATCCAGTCACTAATTAATTCCACGAATTTCCGGGCGTAGCGTTCATCGCCGTTGTGCTGATACGCGGCACCCAAAATAATCACCCAACGATGGCGATGCAGCTCGCGCGCCCAGCGGCGGCGCGGATCCGGAGTTGGGTCGAACTGCCAGTCAATGCGCTTGCCAAAGCGTACTTCGGGCTCAGACGCCAGTTCAAAACGGTGCTCCAGTAAACGCTCGGCTTGTTGCAGCAACTCGTCGCCGGACAGCTGTGCAACTTGCGTCATATGGACGGGAAAAGGCGGCCAGATAGGTAGTGAGCGTGTCTGGTAGTGGGCACTGAGGGCATCGCCGGCAGCTGTTACATCGCCGGCCGCCAGCGCCTTCGTCACCGATTCGACTACAAACAGCCGCAGGAAAGCGCGTTCATTCAAATTCAATACCGAGCGCATGCGACGCCCCAACAGCGTATTACGCAGACGGCCGAGCCGCCTCCTGCCGGGTAGCGCTCGGGCAACTCGCGTGATGACACTCATTCAGGCTTCTTTATCCGCATTTACAAGCGTCTCTCGGTACAGGGAAATGTGCTGCTCGACGATGTGATCGAGATTGTAATCTGCAACTATCAACTCCCGGCTCGCTTGCGCCATGCGTTCGCGACTTGCAGTGTCTTCGAGCATTTCCTCTAACAGGCCCGTAAACTGTTCGGCATTGCCCGATTCGGCCAATCGACCGGTGACACGATCTTCGATTAACTCAGGAATAGCGCTCACATTCGACGACAGCACCGGTGTAGCGCAGCTCATGCTTTCGGCAACAACCAGGCCGAAAGCCTCGGCGCGCGTCGGAAATAGACAAACATCTGCGGCCGCATAGGCAATAGCTTTGAGCCGATCGTGGCGAACGTAGCCAAGATCAAGTACACGTATGCGAAGCTGTTCACTGAGCTGATCACTTAGCTGCTTGCCGCCATCGCCAAAAACGATTAGGCAGGCCTCGCGCCGCATCGATTCTGGCAAGCCGTTCAGCGCTTGAGTAACAATATACCCGCCCTTATTTTTATCGCCTAGCGCCAGGGCGACAAAAATAATCACATAGCGGGCGTCGCTAATACCAAGCGCTTCGCGGCACTTGTGTGCGTCCATAGGCTCATAAATCGACGTGTTGATGCCGTTGGGAATGTAATGCACCGGGTACGGTGCCAACAGTCCCTGCTCCGCCATTTTGGTCAGCCAGCCGCTGACCGTGATGAAACCAAGCTGTGAACGCCTGTAAACGCGTTGCTTAAGCTTCCACTCCAGCGCGGTGTTATCGCGCTTCACTGCCGGGTGCGCATTAAGATGAGGACATGCGCCGCACCCCGTTGCCCAGCGCTCGCAACCCAGGCTTTGCGCGCAGTGGCCGGTCATAGGCCACATGTCGTGCAAGGTGAACAGCACCGGCTTTTCGCGACTTAAACCGGGTAGCGCGAGATAGTTAAAAAACCCGTGTGTGCCATGCACGTGTACCAAATCGGCTTGCTGGTAAAACTCGGTGGAGCGGATGCGGAAGCTGCTCAAATAATTCACGTCGTTGAGACCGAACTCACGCGTAACGCGACCGAGTAAGCCTTCCAATTTGTTGGTGACAAAGTTTCGGGGCACGGGTCGTGAGTCGTTAGACCGGGTCGTCTTACGTCCCGCCAGAATTCGCGACTGTACACCGCGCTCCTTTAGCCCCAAATGCAGGCGCTCCATGGCGATAGTGCCGCCGCCCCCGCCATGCTGATCACTGGAATGGATTTGCAGAATATTCACAGCCGTTTCACTTGCCGATGCGCAGACGTTGGCAAAACGTGGCTAGCTCTGCCTCGCTATAAAAGTGGCGTGCGTATTTGGAACCGTATACTGCGTCGACGTAATGAAGAGGAAACACCGCTTCAGCCTTAAACTTTTTGTACAAACGGTAATATTTTTTTTGTTTGGCTTCGTTTTGCTTGACGATTTTAAAGTTGTCTATTTTTAGAAACTCTAAAAATGCAGTGGGCGCGCAGCGATCGACGTCCTCCAGGCGCATCAGCAACAGCTCGGCATGTGGCTGGCGGTATACCTTGTAACCGGCTTGTCGGGGGAATTCACTTGCGAATACATCGATGCCGAATGAGGGCTTCATCTCCACGTCAAACCAGTGAATGAAGTTACTGTCGGCCTTGTAGTGCCCAAGAAACACTTCCATTAGATCTGTAGCTGACAGCTCACCTGCTTGCTCAAGCGCTGCGAAATTTGGAATAAACAAATCGATCAGCTGAAAAAACGACGATACGTTTTGTGCCACCGGGTCGCGCACCATAGTAATCACTTGCCAGTGGCCGCGATGCATATCACGGCGAACTTCCTTAGCGATATAGAGACCGTGTTCTGCGTGACGACTGCGCTGCCGATAGTCTTCAAACGATATACCGGCTCCGCTGAGCGCAGCGTTTATATGTTCTTTTACCAGTGAATGCACGCGGAATACCGGCCTTTGCAGATCGTAGCATGCTAGCGAACGCTCTATAGTTTCGGACCCAACTTTGCCCATCTGATAGATAATCAGCGGATTTTTCTTATATAACGGCGCGAATCGATATTTTAAAGCCGCATAAAGGCTGTTCAACAGCGACGTTTTCTTTATGGCCCGGTATAGAAGCGTACGGCTAAAGCCTTTGTTCAGTGAAGTAGAAACACTCACGAGCGTCGATCTCCGGTTTTAGTGCATAGCAGTCGGCCGCAATCCAGTGCGGCTAGCCAATCAAGCGCCGGCTATCGAGACCTTGCCAGACCCGCTACTTACTTCGGTTTCCCACTCAAGCTTGGGACGGAACACGCCATCCATCGTGCCAACGTAAGCGCCGCGCGCACCATCACTTGCCAGCGAGTCTATGACCTGGAAGGCAACTTCCTGGTGCGCATGGAAGTGACGCTGCACCGGCTCCAAAGTCGACATATGAGCGCTAAGATAAATCATGCCCTCGCTAAGCAAGTTACCCTGCACCCAGGCAGTAGTCGTGTAGCGCCCGGCTGGTCGTCTTTTTTGCAGCCAGGCTGGATCAGTTTCGACGGCGATAAATATCTTCACCCCTTCGTCATTCCAGGCGGTGAAGTAAGGCATGAGCATACGCCCGCCCTCAAGCACTTCGTATTCCATTTCCAATCCTATGGATTGGCGCACATCGACCGATTTTACCGTGTCACCGTTCGAATCTTTGACTTTCAGGCGGCGCAGGCGCACCGCGTCATCGCCCGGTGCTGACTTATCCGGCCATTCTTTTAAAGCCGATATCCCGTGGCCTTCGTTTAAGTACGAGCCGACCACGTCGGCCGCATTGCCGTCCATAACCATTGCACCTTCTTTCAGCAAGATGGCCCTGGTGCACAACCGGGTAACGGCCGGCATGTTATGCGAGACGAACAGCACAGTACGACCGTGCTGGCCGACGTCTTCCATTTTGTCGAGACACTTGCGTTGAAAGGCCGCATCGCCGACCGCTAGCACTTCGTCGATGATAAGTATTTCGGGCTCCAGGTGTGCCGCTACGGCAAATGCCAAACGTACGCGCATGCCGCTTGAATAGCGCTTCACCGGTGTGTCGAGAAATTTCTCAACGCCAGAGAATTCGACAATTTCATCGAACTTACGCTGCACTTCCGCGCGGCGCATGCCCATAATCGTGCCGTTGAGAAAGACGTTTTCCCGCCCGGTGAGTTCGTTGTGGAAACCCGTGCCCACCTCAAGCAGACTGCTGACGCGGCCACGAATTTCAACCCGGCCGTGGGTAGGCGGAGTAATGTTTGACAGTACTTTGAGCAGCGTTGATTTGCCGGCCCCATTGGTGCCGATGACGCCCATCACCTGACCACGCGGGATTTCAAAGCTAACGTCGCGCAGCGCCCAAAATATGTCTTCCTGAGTATCTGTGCCTTCCGGCCCGCCGCTGACATCGTCAAATTTGTACAAAGAGCGATATTTGCGATAGTTCTTTATCGGGCTTTTGACAGCTTGCATAATCGTGCTACCAAGATTTTCTGCCGCGTCGTCGAGCACGCCAAGACGATAAATTTTGCTCAAACTCTCTGCCTTGATGGCGATGTCCTTCTCCATTCCTTACCTCAGGTATGCTTAATTAAATTGTGAGATGGCGTTAACTTGTTACGCAACGATCACTTGAAAGGACTTGCATGTCAATTAGAAATGACTATCCACGCTAACCGGCTATTTAATCACTTCAACCGCTAAATGTTATAACCATTTATCACATTTAGCGCCTTTAGCCGT
Organism: Pseudomonadales bacterium; assembly: GCA_037969395.1. Lineage (GTDB taxonomy): Bacteria > Pseudomonadota > Gammaproteobacteria > Pseudomonadales > JAUIET01 > JBBKXJ01. The sequence continues at coordinate 16,246 of JBBKXJ010000151.1, read as the reverse complement.
ACTATCGCTTGTTTTTTTGAGCATCTCTAAAAAGGGAACACGCGCGGGATGGCAAACAACACTACTGATGAGTAAACAATGCTGACCGGTAGACCAGCGCGCATATAATCGCGCAACGTATAGCCAGCAATATTTTGCACCATGAGGTTGGTATTATAACCATACGGCGTGAGAAAACTGGCGCTTGCGCCGTAAGCAACCGCCATCACAAATGGCATGGGACTCACGCCGAAACTTTGTGCCAGTCCAAATGCAATGGGAAACGAAAGCGCGGCCGCAGCATTATTAGTCATCAACTCGGTAAGCAGCAACGTTGCGAAAAATATGGCCACCATGGCAATCACCGGATCGACCGACTGCAGATTAGCGTGTAACCCATCCGCAATTAGCGTCACCAATCCGGTATTACTAAGGGCCTGCGCCAGTACCAGGGCGGAGCAGATGATAATCCAAAAGCTATATGGAAAACGCCGTTTCAGCTCGCCGCTGCTGACTACCCCGGCCGCCAGCATGCCCGCCAACAAAAACAATAAACCTTTGAACAACGGTAATATTTCGCAGGCAGCCAGAGCTACAACGACGATAAATCCGAGACCAACTGCAACATTGTTGGCCAGCGTTAGCGTTCTTTTCAGGCGCACGCCGCTGAGTATCGCAAAGTTCTTGTCGATGTTTTTACGTTCGGAAAAATCTGGTCCCACTGCCAGCAACATGCTGTCACCCGGTCTCAGCGCGATGCTGCCCAACTTGCCCGATAACGGCTCGCCGCCGCGTCGCATGCCCACTACCGCGGCATCAAACATAGCCCGGAACCCCACCTGCTTAATCGTTTTTCCGGCGATGGTGGCGTTTGGCAGAATCACAACTTCGGTCAGGTTTTTATCGAGCAAACCGCTACTGCTGGCAAACAGTTCAAGGCCGTTAAACTGCTCAAGGCGCTTAATTTCTTTTACATCACCAGAGAATATTAAAACGTCGCTCTCTTCAAGCAGCTCGCCAGGCGGCACCGGCGATATCAAATGGCCGCCGCGAATAATCTCTACTAAAAATAGCGACTCCAGATTGCGCAGGCCGTTGTCCAGCACCGTGCGTCCAATCAGCCTGGAGCCGGATTGTAGTTTTGCCTCTACAAAAAATTCTGCCGCCTTAATCTGTTTAGTTTCGTAAGCTGGCAGTAGGCCGCCCGTCAATAGCAGCGTTACGATACCCGCGCATGTAGCAAGGCTGCCAACGATAAAAAAATCGAAGAAAGCCAGCCCTGGCTCACCGGCATCGATCAAAAAGCTGTTGACGATCAGGTTGGTCGAAGTACCTATTAACGTGGTGGTACCGCCCAGAATAGCCGCGTAGGAAAGCGGCATTAACAATTTGGAGGCGGGATGATGAGGGTTGGTTTTTACCCCATTTGCCAGAATAGCGACGACAGCCGTGTTGTTAACGAAAGCCGACATTGCCGCCGTCACCACGCTGAGGCGCAACATGCTCAGTCGGTAACGACCGGAAATAAGGCTACGACTTAACGCCAGCAGCCAGTCCATCTTTTCCAGACCAACCGATACCAGCAACAGCAACAGCAAGGTGACCAGCCCCTGATTGACCGATTTCTGTAGCAGTTCTTCGGTGCTCACCAGGCCGCAGGCATAGCAGGCCATCGCCGCACTGGCAAACAGCCCGGTTGGCCGCCAGCGACCGATAAGCAGGCCCAACACAAGACTTATGAAAATAATTGCAACGAGTACTTGGGACATTTAGCGATGGTTGTAACGTGTAGGCAATACCAAACGATAGACCGCTCGCGTCAGGTGTGCTGTCTCGATGGAAAAATAGTGCGGTCGCAACGTGTGACGCTGCGACGGCAGCCAAACGGCCTTACTTATTCTGGAGAAACTCAGTCTCGATAGAAATATTGACTTCGTCACTGACCATGGGCGCATTCTCGCCTAAACCCCAATCCGAACGCATGATGGTGGAGGTGGCAGAAAAACCGAGCGCCGCTACTTTCTTCATCGGGTTGGTACCCGCTTTATTCAGCGTGGCTTCCATGGTGACCGGCTTGGTTACGCCCTTGATGGTAAGATCGCCGTCTATCGACAACATGCCATCGCCCTTGTCTTTTACGCTGGAGCTGACGAAAGTGATCGTGGGGAATTTAGCTGCATCAAAGAACTTATCGCTAGTCAAATGGCCGTCAAATTCTTCAACACCGCTGTCCAGTGAGTCTGCTTTCATATTCACCTTGACCTTGCTGTTCTCTATGTTCTCGGCATCCAGTGTCATATCAGCATCAAAGCCGGTCACGCGAATTGTTGGGTGCGAGAATCCCAGGTGACTGTAGCTGAGATTGATATAGCCGTGACTCGGATCTACCGAATAGCTGCCCGAAGGTACCGATACTTCAGCCGCCACTTGCTGTGTAAGCAATACGCTGGAAAATAATGCTACCAGTAGGCCGCGCGTTAAAAATTGTTGCATAGTTTCTCTCTCCAACTGTTAAAAAATAAATCATCGACGCAGCGCAGCTACTCTTTGAGCTGCACCGCAAGCTTGCCGTCCTCGACTCGGATGTATTCTATACCGTCAGCAAAGGCTTTCCAAAATCCACGTTCGCCGCCAAACTCTTGCACGACATCCACGTTTTTGAGGCCACCCAGCCAGGCGTTTGGCATGGGAACACCCCACAGGCTGACGCCGCGTAACATGATGACTGGCCGCTCGTTTTCATAGCGCAACTCCAGACCAGCATTCAATTTGAGCGTTTTGCCGCCAAGGAAGGGGAAGTCGGGATCCAGAGGCAGAATAAGACGAGCACTTGCCATATCGTCAGACAGGTCAACCGCGAGTTTCTCCGCCAAGTCGGTATTTTTTGCCAACAAGGCATTTAGCTCGCGTTCGGAAAAATTGACATTGCGACTAGCGCCTTGTTCGCTATATTTTTCCGGCGTTAGCGGCTTGCCGTTACTTGACCCATTGTCGGCACTAGCAGGCGCGCTGCGGCGCACCGTTGAATCTAACGATTCCAATTTGGCGCTGAGCGCCTGCGACTCGCGTTGATTCAGCTCCACCGGCTTGAACTGCTTTGGAAATAAATAAACCGACATCAGCCAAACCGTGAGCGCGGACGTGGCGACGACGACCGCTACGATCAGTAAAAACAGCTTGATGCCACCCAATGGCGCTCGCGTAGCGCCTCGGGACGCGTCGCCGGTGTTGACGTCGGTCGTGTTCATACCGATCTCCGATACTTTATTAAGGCTTGCTACAGCGGAGCGACGAGATACACGCCGCCCTCCCTGCGCGCAGATGCTACCACGTTATATAGTGAATGAGCGTTTATCGGCCAATTGCCCGTGTGCCGAATAGTTATATTCGATCAGCCGGGTTCGTCCCGGTTCACTTAGTAGCAAGCTGGTAGTACGCGTGCCGTAGTCCTCGCCGCTAATAAAAATTGGCGATAGACGCTTTTCAGCAGCTCGGCTAATGCCAGTTGCCGGCAAGCTAGCGTCATCAGCTTCGGTTTTATCGCGCATCACCTGGTGCAGCTGTTCCACATCCAACTCGCCAGGCTGCAATATGCACTGCTCGATCAGGCTTACGCCGCGAGACATTTTCGGCCAATAGTCGTCAGGCAAGCCATTGCTGATGGCGTGAAAACCGGGTGCCTGTGGCTTAAATCCGGGCGCAAGACTGCTAAACACAAGCAGCTGTCCGGCGTCGCCAAACAGCAAATTGAAAGGATTAAACGCTGCATACTGGCTCGCGATGAACTCGCAATATTGCTTTTGGCTGCCATCACTGCGTAGATAGCGAGCCACGAGTTCACCACGGCTGCGGCCATCGGTTTTGGTCTGGTGCGGCACGCGAAGATTGGTCACAGCGGCAATTTGGCCGGTTTTGTTGATGCCAAGCCAGGTACCACCAGCCTGCATATCACGGCCGGCAAGTATATTCGGCGCGTCGGCCCAAAAATGCGCCGGCCGACTGGGGCGCGCAAAAAACTCATCCCGATTCGCCGCGATGATTAACGGATACCGGAGATGTTTTTTAATCGCAATAAAAAGTATACACATTATGTGATTTACTCTGCTGTGCAGCGTAGCCGCAATGGCTTAAACTCTTTCTTTATAAAACACATCACCCCCCGTTAGGAAACACTTTGTATTACGGCGAAAGGCTGAACAGCATAACGCATCTGATTGGTGCAGTATTGGCGCTCGTTGGCCTCGGTTCCTTGTTGACGGTTAGCATTCAAGCGCGCGACGCATGGATGATCTTCAGTTTTTCGGTGTTTGGCTTCACGCTGGTGCTGCTGTACACATTTTCCACGCTTTACCACAGCTTTCACCCGCCAAAAGTAAAACGCATATTCCAGCGTCTTGATCATCTGTCGATCTACCTGCTCATTGCCGGCACCTATACTCCGTATATGCTGGTCTCGCTGCGAGATGGGCGCGGCCCGTATATGCTTGCCGCCGTTTGGGCGCTGGCGTTGTTAGGTTTATCACTGGAAATGATCCGCGCGCGCCGCATAGAGTTGCTGCAAATTGCAATTTATCTTGCCATGGGCTGGATTGTGGCGCTGGAATACGGAAATCTGCGCTCCGCTATATCGACTGCTGGCATAGTCTGGCTGACGGTAGGCGGCATCGCATATACGGTGGGGATCATATTTTATGTGCTGGATGACATGAAGCGTTTGCCGCACGCGCACGGTATTTGGCATATGTTTGTGTTGGTGGGGTCATGTACGCATTTCATTTCAATCATCGCATACGTCCGGTAGATAGATCGAACGCTTACGAGTTCCGCTGACGGGGTCGGATCGCTTTATTTTTAAACAAAAGTACCTGTACACGGCCTGTTGAGTTCGCAGACGATGCTTGTCGAAACTATAGCGTTCCGTTTACTGACAAATTTAAGATAATTAATTGATCCGGTTGATGCTTACACTCGTTTTAATTGTAAGATGTTGCTGCTTTGCAGTACCGGCAGTCGGGACTCTCCTCCCAGAATTGCCCGGTAACCGGGACAAGCGGATTTGAGCAGCAGCATCGTTTCTTTCTAATTCCAAACCGCGAGACACGACGCTAGCGTTGCGGAACTTTAAATACCACGGGCACGGTCAACAGAAACGCTTCGCCAGACAGAGTGTCCGGCGCAGCCGGAAAAGGACTTGCATTTTTAATCGCCCGCTCCGATGCTCGGTTCAGCGAACCATATCGAGACGCCTCAGTCATTTCAACCGATAGCAACTGTCCGCCGCGACTGACAGTAGCGTTCATTACTACCTTACCTTCGTGATTGCGACGCTGTGCCATACCCGGATAAGTTATATTCTCGTAGACGCGTCTGCGCAGCGTGGATTTGTACGACTCCAGCAACGCCAAACGAGCAACACTGGCTGAGTCGCTGCTATTAGCCAACGCCGGTTCGAACGGCCGAACGTCTTCAACGTTATCATTGATTACTGCGTCTAAATCGAGTGCCTCGCCGTCCAATGTAAGGCCGAGGTCACCATTCGCGGCGGACTTCGGCGCCTGGAGTTCGGCGCGAGGTTCAGAGTTGGCCGCGAGAATTTGCCGAATATCGTCCGCTTCCAGGGTGTCACGCTGTATCGTTGCTTGCGGAGCGATACGCTGTTGCGAACTTACCGCTAACGGCTGCAGCAAAGTTCCTGCAGCCGGTCCCGCTTTGGGCGCAGCAGCTTTTACTTCGCTCGGCGCAGTTTCAGCGCGTGCGACTAGCGGCTGCGTTTTCGCGACGTCATCATCGCGTCTAACGGTTGCGACTTTACGACTGAAATCGGAATCACGCTTACGAGTACTTTGCGCGGCGACAGTTGCCAACGCTGGCTTGTTGGCAACGAGAGCTGTCTTAGCGGCCTTATTCTCTGCCAACCTATTCCCGGCAACGGTGGCTGTAAGGTCGATGGTTTTTGTTTCAGCTTTATCGGCTATGACAGCCGTCTTTGCGGTGGCGATTATACGTTTCGGCTGACTCGCCTGAAATGGTGCTTGCGCCGAATCAGCGGCAGATGGTTTTGGCGTAACGTCTTTAGCAGCCACGCGAGCTTTATCACTATCCGCCTTGATGGCGACTGGCTGCTTCGGCTCAGGCTTTACTTCAGGCTTGGACGGGAGTTCCGACTGAGGCGTTGGCTCAAGCGTTGACTCGATTATTGGTACAGGTTTTACGTCGACAGTAACGTTCGGCAGCGCAACTTTTTCGACCCGCTGGCTGGCGGCGGGCTCTGCCGCTGTGCCGGGCCCATCACCGATAGACTGTTCAGCCATTGCTCGTTGCTGCACCGCAACGGCAATTGGCTGTAATTCTGACGTTATTGGTTCGCCGTTGACAGGCGCCACGCTGGTCACCGGTTTTTCGAAACGAACAGCTTCCAGCTCTTGCCTGGCCGCAGCAACTGATGGACGACTATTACTAGCTCTTACTTCAACGCGGTCGCTTTGCGCCAGCTGTGGCTTGTTATACGAACTACCGACGAACTGCTTCATCCCCCAACCGGCGAACAATGACAAGCCAATAACCAGGAAACCCGCCCCAAAAATCGCTGGATGAAGGAAATTGCTGCGCGTTACAGGCGGCACGACGAACGCTAGCGACGGCGCTTCCAGACGCGTATTAATATCAATTGACTGGGTCGGCTCCGAGTTCGCAAAATACATAGCGACGATGGTGTCGGGATTTAGCTGCACCAAGCGTGCATACGCACGCAAATAGCGCTCAAACGGCTTGCGTTGAACGAGGTATTCGGAGCGATTTTGCTCGATGGCTCGCACGTGGCTGACCATCAGTTTTAGTTCATCGGCAATCTCTTTCTCTGACAGCCCCATATACTCGCGCGCGCAGCGCAAGCGGTAACCGGCATTATCAAGATTGTCGAGAGCTTTTCTTATATTTCCCTGTTGCATGTGGCAAACGAGAACCCTTTAATTATGCGCACTAGTCGACAGACTGGGGTAGCAATTTACGCTAAAAAAATGCTCGCCGCCATAACCGATGGTACTTTTGCCATTTTTTTGACACTTTTGCCGCTGTGCAAATAGCCAGCGGTCAGTCGCCGCATCAGGCCGGCGCGCCTCGGTAGAAATGCCACAAAAACAGGCTACCCGCGCTGCGCCACGGCGCCCAATGCGCAACCGCGTCGCGCGCTACTTTAGGCGTTGGACGTGATTCCAGCTTTTTCAGCTTTTGCAGAGCAAGCTGCAGCGCCAAATCGGCCGCCGGGAAAATATCGCGCCGCTGCAGGGAAAACATCAGGTAAATTTCCGCGCTCCAAACGCCAAAACCGCGCAAAGCGACGATCTCGGCTATCGCGTCGGCATCACTCAATTTTCCTAAATTTTGTGGTTTAAATTGTCCGGCAACCATCGCCTCAGCCAGGCCATAGGCATATTCCACCTTGCGACCCGACAAACCCGCTGCCCGCAGCGCGCCCTCAGGCAACTGCAACAGCGCGTCAGCGTTTGGCTCGGGCAGTAAAACACGCACGCGACTCATAATGGCGCGCGCCGCTTCGGTCGATATTTGCTGGCTCACAATGGTGGCGAGAAACGTATCGAAGCCGGGCGGCCTGATGCGCGGCGCGGGGTAGCCAAGCTCGTCCAGCGCCGCCGCCAAGTCGGAATCTACACGGGCGATCGCGTCCAGGCCTGATTTTATCGCTGCTGTTTTCAGCATGGTGATGTCACTGTTAATCGCAATCAGACTTGGCCTTTGCCCTTGCTGGCAAGATTAAAAAATTACCTGACAAAATCAGCGCCACGCCGATGAGTTTGGGCGCGGTCCATTGCATACCCTCGAACAGCGTTGATACGCTTAGTGCGACCAACGCGAACAAAATAGTTGCATAAGCAGCGCGCGGCCCGCCAATGCGACCCATCAGCGTTACATACGCGAAGAAAGCGACCACCGTGCCAAAAACCGACAAATACAATAGCGCGACAATAAACGAGGGCTTAGTCGAAAACTGCCACGACTCACCCGAGATAAGCACCACGAGCAGCAGAAACAACGAACCGTAGGTCATGCCCCAGGTATTGGCAGTCATTACGTTTATGCCACGATCATGAATAGTGCGGGCGATCACATTACCCGTCGACGCGCACACAGTGGAGGCGAAAGCGAGGCCAACGCCAGTAGCGAATTCAACGTCTAACTTCTCACCGAAAAAATCTTCAACAAACAGGCTGGCAATGCCGACAATGCCGAAACAAGCACCCAGCAATAATTTCTGCTCGGGCTTCTCACCGTAAAACAGCCACAGCTGCATGCAATTGAATACAATCAACGTAGAAAAAATAACGCTAACCAGGCCGCTGACAAGGTGCAACGTTGCCATATAGACAAGTATGTAGTTGAGCGAAAACATGAACAAGCCAATACCGGCAAAGCGCACGTGGTCCTGTAACGCTAAACAGCGTAGCGAACCTCTTGGAAAGCTCAGCGTCCACATCACCAGCGCTGCGATGGAGAAACGATAAAATACCGACTGCAGCACCGAAACCTCGCTGACTTGAAAGGTAATGGCAAAAAAAGTCGTGCCCCAAATAAGTACGGTGATTAAATATAGAAATGCACTCATCGATTCAAATGCTTATAATGCAGCTCGCTAATTACGGACCACCTTGCCACGCATTGAATCATGAATTCTTTCGATAAAATATACGAAGCTGACTTCAATGAGATCTTGGGAAACAACTCGCCGCTTGCTCGCATTGAAAAAATTGAGCGCCTGTACTCGGGCTCGCTCATCATGACCACCAGCGGTGGCAAACACTCGGCCGTACTGCCGCATTTGGTGCGCCGGGCCACGTCTAAAAAAATTCCGATCGTGTTTGTTGACACGCTGCATTACAGCAAACCAACCTACGATATGATCGACTACTTTAAAACCGAAGGTTATGACGTTAGAACTTTTCGATCCAGATACTCTCAAGAGGAGTTGGAGGCAAAGTATCCCGGCTGGTGGAACGACACCGCAAGCGATTTCTCACAGGCAATTTTTGAAGACGTGGTGCGAAAAATAAAACACGATCCACTTGAGAGAGCGTTCACTAAACTCAACCCGCAAGCGTGGCTTAGCGGGCTTACCAGTTTTAAAACACAGGAGCGCAAGAGCAAGTCGATTGTTGAATACAACCACCGGGAAATAATGAAGTTCCACCCGATAATAAACTGGGACGAGGAAGAAATCGAACAGTACATTCGTTGGCATTCCCTGCCGCGCAATGAACATCATTTCGACGTTACTAAAGGTATGAGCCAGAGCAACGAGTGCGGCATACACACCACTTTTGGGGAGTAATGCCCCGGCCGACTTGCAATGCAAGACTATCGCTATAACACCTTAGTACTAACACTTCAGTAGAATTTACTTTTTAACGAATTTTCTGCACACTATTTCGCAAGGCTGAGCAGTAAAGTTTCGGCTTGTTAAGCGACAGTTCTTTTGCTCGCGCGAAGGGATGACTAACAAAATACAGGCGTCGTCTTCCCAGCCGTATTCTGCTCTAACCAGTATTCAGAGATTACTTTAATTCCGGGCACAAGGATGTGCTCGCTTAAATCCTGGCATCTCTGTTTAACATATCACGGTATGCAGGAGCGCTGGTCAATGAAAGTATCCTTACCATACGTGGGTTATTCAGTTGACGACGGCGGCACCGCGTCAAATCAACACTTTCTAATGATGACCGCGACAATAACGATACCGGACGGCAATCAAGCGTCGATGCACGCAATGGTGACGGCTCAGAAACAAATTCAGGAATTTGTTGTCGCAGCCGAAGCGCGTCTGAATGACGTCGACGACATGATGTTGCACGACTTTGTCGTTGAGCAGTTGCGCGACCTTGCGACTCAGTATAATCAGCAACTGAAGCTGTTCACCGCCAGGTACGCAAATCATTAACGACGTTTGCACAGCGCGAATAGGCTGCGTTTCGCTGCGCACAGCGTGCTTTTATTTGAGTCGGGATTGCCACGGCGCTACCATAGCAATATGCGCAATGATCCCAGCCAAACCCATCTGACGTTATTTGCCAGGCTACTGGATCGAGCGCGCGCAGAAGCAGCGCCGCCCGAGCCAATAAACTATCGTATTCCGACGACGGCATACACCAGCGAGTCACAATACCAGCGCGAACTTGAGCGGCTTTTTCTTAACCGGCCGCTGGCTTTAGGCCACGAAAGTCAAATACCCGAATTTGGCGATGCCATTGTGCATGACTATCTCGGCCTGCCTTTGGTAACCGTGCGCGACAAAAGCGGTTCGATTAACACGTTTATGAACGTGTGCCGACATCGCAATATGCGCCTTGTGTCTCGACCTACGCCAGCGGATGAAAACGAAAAATTAACCTTGCGATCGTTCGTTTGCCCCTATCACCAGTGGACCTATGGGCTGGACGGCAAGCTAAAAAACGTGCCGCTGGAAGGCAGCTTCAAAGACCTTGATAAAGGCCGGCTAAATCTGGTCGCGCTTCCCACCGAGGTAAGACACGGCTTGATCTGGCTGCAGGCGACAACCACGCAACGCATAGACCTGGACTCACACCTCGCCGGTATTGGCACTGATTTCGACGCCTTTGGCATTCAAGATGCGCGCTTTTACAGGCAAAGCGTACGCCGCATTGCCTGTAACTGGAAGCTGATTCAAGACGCTTTTTTAGACGGTTACCACGTGGTACGGCTGCACAAAAATACTGTTGGCCGCTTTTTCCCTGACTGCGTCGCAGCCACGCAAGAAGTCGGCACCCATATCCGTTCGGCAGTCGCACGCAACGCAATACTTGACGCGCTGGATTTGCCACAGGCCGCATGGCGGCTACGCGACCACGCGACATTCTCGTACACCATTTTTCCCAACAGCATTTTTATAATGCATCCGGACTATACCAGTCATATCTCGCTTTACCCGCAAAGCGCTGGTGAAACGGTTTTTGTGCATAGCATGTTGGTGCCTGAATACCCCGCAGACGACAAAGGTCGCTCGCACTACGATCGCTCATTTGAGCTGATCGACAACGGCGTGTTCGCAGCGGAGGATATTTTTGTCAGCGTTGGCGCGCAGGCCGGCATGGATTCAGGCGCGAACAATAGCTTACTGGTCGGCGCTCATGAGGTCGGTTTGCGGCAATTTCATGAGATATTGCGCAAGGAGTTGCGCGACAGTTGATTTACTCCGACATATTCCCCACCGTCCACTCCGGCACCGGTAATTTGCGCTGATACAAAAAGCTCGGATTATACAGCTGGCTTTGATAGCGATCACCACCGTCGCATAGTACCGTGACGATATTATGCCCCGGCCCCAGCTCCTTCGCCATGCGCACTGCGCCGGCCATATTAATCGCCGCCGAGCCGCCCAGACACAGCCCTTCGTGTTTGAGCAAATCGAACACTAGCGGCAGCGCTTCTTCATCGCTGATTTGGTAGGCGAAATCCACCTCGGCATCGCGCAGGTTACCGGGCACAAAGCTCACGCCGATGCCTTCGGTAATCGAGCGGCCTTCGGCGCGCAGTTCGCCGTGGGTAAAATAATTGTACAGCGATGACCCTTCGGGATCGGCCAGGCCAATTTTTACGCCAGGGTTTTGCTCACGCAACGCTTGGCTAACGCCCGACAAGGTGCCGCCAGTGCCTACAGCACAAATGAAGCCGTCAACTTTGCCTTCTGTCTGCCGCCAAATTTCGGCGCCGGTAGTATCGTAATGGATTTGTTTGTTAGCGGGGTTATCAAACTGACGCGCCCAGATCGCGCCGTGGGGTTCGTGCGCACGGCCATACGCCACCTGTTCGGCGATATGAATATAGTGCTCCGGGTCGGCGTACTTCGCATCGGGAACGAGAATCAACTCCGCGCCCAACATATCCAGCCGCTCGATTTTTTCCTTGCTCTGCGTCTGCGGCATGACAACCACGCTTTGATAGCCCAGCGCATTAGCTAAAATAGTCAGCCCGATGCCGGTGTTGCCCGCCGTACCCTCAACGATAATGCCACCCGGCTGCAGTTCACCGCTTTTTTCGGCGGCGCGAATAATTCCCAGCGCCGCACGATCTTTGATAGAACCGCCAGGATTCATAAACTCCGCCTTGCCATAAATGGCACAGCCGGTTAATTCGGATATCTGACGCAAATAAATTAACGGGGTATTACCGATAACATCTGGTAGCGTGCGCTGGTTGATCATAACAAAGCCTGCGGTTCACTAAGCAAGCGCTACTATAAGATATGCTCTCGCTGTAGAAAAGCTCCGCCGCGATTTTAACGTTGAGTTGAGCAAACCGCTGCCCGAAATTCAAACGGTTACCGTCCGCAGTATGTGCGTTGTTAAATCGTCGCTCGTTGTTCCATAATGCGAAACGCTCTATTAATGTAACGGTCGCTGACTACGCTGCACATGAGAAACAATAATATGCCTCACCAGAACATCCGACTTAGCGTGCCCGTGCTGGTCGCGTTGCTTGCCGGCTGCACGGCCAGCTTCATTGAAAAAAACCCTCAAGCCGAAGCGCCGATACAACGCCTATTTCTACAACAAGTGACGCATACCAGCGCCATCATTAAATGGCGTGGCGCGGCTGAGGAAGCCTGTTACAGTGAAGCTGCAAGCAGCTTGAGCGATGCTGGGCAACGCGAGTGCGTTACCGCAAATACTACGGATGGCGATCACAAGGAAGCGCTGTTGACTGAGCTGGCGCCAGACACCGATTACTATTACTCAATCGATGGTAACGAAAGTGAAACGCAACGTTTTCATACCGCGCCTGCCGCCGGTAGTTTACCCGAAGACGGCAATACTCATATTTGGATTCTCGGTGATTCGGGCACGGCCACCATGACCCATGCTATCACCGGCGAGCCGCGTCATGCGGGCGAAGCCGCAGCGGTGCGCGACGGCTTCCTGCGCTACAACGCCGCGCAAGGTGCTGCCGAACCAATCGACTTATTGCTGATGTTAGGCGATAACGCCTACAACGAAGGCACCGACGCTCAGTGGCAGGGCGCAGTATTTGACCTGTACACGAACATTCTCAGCCAGACGCCAGTGTGGCCAACAATTGGCAATCACGACATAGGCTCGGGAACGTTCAAACTGAAGACTGCCGGAACAATCTTTGTCGGTGGCGTCAGCACCTCAGCAGACCCCAATTCCTATGTTGTAGAAGAAAATGCAAACCCTGTGCGCGTGCCCTATCTTAATATTTTTAGCCTACCTGCCAACGGCGAAGCGGGCGGCGTTGCCAGCGGCACCGAACAGTATTATTCGTTTGACTACGGCAACGTGCATGTCGTCAGCCTGGACTCTCAGCTTTCAGCCCGCGACCAACAGCAGCGGGCAACCATGCGCGAGTGGCTGATCGAAGATTTATCAAACAATACCCTCGACTGGACCATCGTTATTTTTCACCACCCTCCCTACACCAAAGGTAGTCACGACTCCGACACCATACCCTCCACGAATGCCGGCATCGATACGCCGATTGTCGATATGCGCGAGGAGTTTACGCCGGTGTTTGAAGATTATGGCGTCGACCTTGTTTATAGCGGCCATAGCCATTCTTACGAACGCTCCTACTACCTGACCGGCCACACCGGCGACGCCGACACCTTCGACCCCCTCACCCAGGTCGAGCTCAACGTTGCTGGCGAGCCAGCCTCAGGCCGGGATGCGGAAACTTACGCCCAAATCAGCGCCGGTAGCCAGACCGACGACAAAGTGGTGTACACGGTTGCCGGTAGCGGCGGCCACGTTAACCTCGGCAACGGCAAACTGGACCATCCTGCACACAGCGTACAGGCTAACGACCCCGACGGGCGGCGCGGTTTGGCGGTGCTCGGCTCAGTGGTAGTCGACGCCGGTGCCACTGAGCTAACGGCGCGCTTTGTAGATGACAAAGGCGCGGTGCTGGATTACGTCACTATTACTCGCTGAAGTGCGCGGACTTTAGAAATTTCCAATAATGCGGCGCTTGCGTTTTTTCCGAGCTTCCTCCACTTCTTCAGCCACTTGCTCCGCCGGCTGCGCTGCTTGCTGCAGTGATTCATTTATTTTTTTCTTGCTGGCGATAAGCGCAGTGTCTCCGGGCGCGATGCGCAAAGCATCGTCGACATAGGTAAGTGCGGCCTGCCAGTTTTCCAGTTCCTGCTGTTTACGGGCCTGCCGAGAGATTTGCTGCAGCAAATTTTCGAACGCGTTTGCAATGCGCTGATCTTTCGGCGATTTGGCCTGCGCGGCGCGCAATGACTCATAGGCGTTATCGCCAGCGGGCCGCATATATTTACGCGCTTCGATTTGCTTGTCGGCCGCAGCCAACAGGCGTTCAACTTCAAGCTTGTCTGGCTGGTCAGCCAGCTCTTCGGTCAATTGCTTGCGCAAATCCAGCAGCACCTGGCTTTGTGCATCAATTTTCAAGCCACGGTCCAACAGGTTGATCGCGCCTTGCAAATCGCTGCGCTTTCGCTGCCTGGCCAACCCCACATAGCGATCAACGATGGCGGCAATACCGCCAAGTGCGCGTTCGTCGTCAGCATCGATTGTGAGCATGGAGTTAAACGTTTGCAGCGCATTGTCGTTGCCAGGACGGGTTAGCTTGTTCTCTGCAAGCTGCTCATTGCCAAGCGCAAATAATTCTGCAAGCTGTTGTTGCTTGTTGGGTTCTGCATTAGCAGGTTCAGCTGCATTATCCGGCTCGTTCAGCATAGCAAGGGGTGCTGGCGACTCCCCCTGGTTTGCTTCTGTAGCGTCCGGCTGATAGCTCGCCTCCACCTCCATCAAAGTCGGTCGTGTATCGAATGGTTCAAACAGGTCGTCTTCGGGCAACTCACTGGTCGCCTTTACTGAGTCGTCGGCCGCCACGGCATCACGCTCAGCGGAAAACGCTATGCCTGCTAACCTGGCGTCGGGTTTATCCAATAATGCCTGCTGCGTTGGTTGCGTGGCAGGGCGTTTCGCAGCCGCTGCCTGCAGCGCTTCAGTTGCGGGGACTTTGCCATCTGGCGAGTGATTTAAATAAGCAGGCAAGGCTAATGCCGCCGTCACCGCAAACACCGTCATGAACAGGCCCGCTCGGGCATACTTCTTCTGCAACAGCTTTTGCCATTCCACGGCAGGTCGTTTGAGCGTATCAAACTCGGTCGAATCCACCGTGATGAATTCAGTGGCATCGGCTTTTTCGCAGCTCGCAATGGCCTCGCGCAGCTCATCGCTGCTACTGATTCTTTGCTCTGGCTCTTTAACAAGCAGCCGCTCAAGCAACGGCTGCAAATAAGCAGCCGAACCTTCGAATAGTGGCACCGGTTCGGTAATGTGCATCAATGCCGTCGATACCGGGTCAGTGCCAACAAATGGCGCGCGGCCGATCAGCATTTCATAAAGCAGAATGCCAAGACTATAGTAGTCGCTGCGGCCATCTATAGGCCGGCTGCGGGCCTGTTCCGGGCTCATGTAGCGCGGCGTGCCGGGAATCATGCCGGTTAAGGTCAGGTTGGTGTCCTGGTTCGATGCTTTGGCAATACCGAAGTCTGCCAACACGACCGTGCCGTCTTCGCGAAACAGGACGTTGCTCGGTTTTATATCGCGGTGGGTAATGCCTTGCTTGTGCGCCGCAGTCAGCGCAGCTGCCAATTGCTGCAGAATATCAAGACTAGCCTCAATGCTAAGCCCCTGAGTAATACGCGCCCTGAGATCGCCGCCACTAACGTATTCCATAACGATAAACAAATGCTCATCGCTGGGCTCAACGTTTATTACGCGTATTATGTTGGGGTGACTGAGGCGAGCGACGAAGTCGGCTTCTCTCAGGAACCGCTTTTGAAAATCCTCGTCGTCGGCGAATTTTCTAAGCAGCAGCTTGATAGCAACCGGTTCGTCGGTATCGATTTTACGGGCCAGGAATACACCGGCCATACCGCCCTGGCCGATATGGGCTTCAATTATATAGCCGGGTAGTTCGGGGAATTTGTCTTGCGCAGAATTCATGGGCTTACTGGCGGAAACAGACGGCGTTTCATTTAGATAGTAGCACTACTGTACCCGCCAGCGGGTCTTACGGCAAGCAAGCGGTTGGGTCAAATCCTAAGACGGGGGCAACGCTGACCTGGTGCTGCGCGCAGCCGAAAATCGAATTGAAGCCAGCGTTATTATTGGGCTCTGCTAGTGCCCGCAGCGCTTTAGCCCAAAAGCTCCAAAACGCTCGTTGTGCAGATAATCGATCAACCAAGCAA
>JBBKXJ010000150.1:0-4121 GCA_037969395.1 Pseudomonadales bacterium | reverse complement strand
GCCCGCGCTTCCACCAGATCAGGTGTAATTTGCTCTTCGTCAAACCAGCTGACTAGCGGCGCCAGCATCTCCTCGGCCTCGGTTGCACGCCCTCGCTGCGACCAACTCTTCGCCAGGCTGACGACGGATTGCAGCTCATAAGACCTGGCGTGCTGGATGCGTGAACACTCCAGCGCTTTACGAAAAAATCCTTCTGCAGCAGCAACTCGTGCAATTACTTCCTCGTCGGCCTTGTGTGCCAACATTAAAAGCAGTTTGCCGCGCAAACAATGACGCTCCGCTGCGAGGAAATACTCGGCGCCAACCACTATCTCGTCCAGCGCGGCAAGCCCCTGTGCATAATTTCCTGCCTTGAGCTGGGCGTCGGCGAGTACGGTCAGCAGATAGGAGCGCACGCCAGCAGCGGCAGACGTTGGCGCCTCCAATCCGCTGTGTATTAATTCCAGGCCCTCTCCGGGCTTCCCTTCAGCCGTCAAAGCCCACCCCTGCATGACTTGTCCCCAGGCCAGGAGGAAGGGAAAACTGTGTTGTTCCGCCAATTGCACCCCGCGCGCCGCATATTCCCCGACCAGCTGTGCTTCGCGTCTGAGGATAAAAATCCAGGCGTGGTTATTTATTGCAAACACCAGGCTGTAGGGGTGACCAAGCTGTTGTGCAAGCACAAGCGCCGCCTCAACGCGGCGTAATGCCTGTTGCGGATATCCCAGGCTCCACAGCGCCTGTGCGGCACGGCAGTGGAAAAATACGCCGGGGTCCAGCCCGTATTGGGTAACGTGAAATACGTGGCGCTCGGCGGCATAGGTTTCAAGGCCGGCGCTGGAGTGGGCCAGCGCTTGCTCAAAATGGCCGAGAAAATACGCGGTGCTCGCCAGCGCTACATGCGCTTCGGTGATGAGGTCAGGATCAGCGGCGTTTTCCGCCAGTTTGAGCAAATCCTGGCCCAGTCCATGCGCCTCTTCCAACCGACCAGCGAGCAGACTGCACGACCGCAAGCCAAACACAATCGGAAACATTGCAGCATTATCGCCTGCTGCTTCACAAAGTTCGCGCGCGTAGCGATAGCTGCGTTCGACCGCGGGTGCGGCATTGCCTCGTTCTGCTATCAATACCGTACCCAGTGCCGTGTGCAGTTGCATCTCAAGTCGTGCTCGAGCAGCACTGTTTGGCAGCTGCAGCGTTAGTGTAAGTGCTCGTTCAAGGTCGTTTTTCGCGTCGCGATTGACGCCGCGCCGCGATGCCGTTGCAGCACTTTTTTGCAGGTAACCAGCGGCCCGCGCAAAGTCGCGACCCTGCTCAAAATGCACCGCTAACTCGGCGGCCACGTCAGTGTCGCGGGCTACAAACGCCTGCTCCAGGCGTTCGCCAATGCAGTTATGCCATGCGGCGCGCTGGCCTGCGGCAACGCGTTGATAGAACGCTTTTTGATACAGGCCGTGATTGAAGGCGTAGCGCAGCAGGGGCGTGCCGTCAGGCCAATGGCCGGGCTCAACCGCGTGCAGGAAATGGCCTTGCAAGGTTAGCTGATCACAGTGCTCCTCGACCCAGCCCACCTGCGTTTGCATCGCTGCGGCGACCTCGGCGCTGGAGAACTGCACACTGCCGGTGCCGACATCGCTGGCAATCGCCGCCGCCTGCAAAATCTGTTGCACTGCGGCCGGCAATTGCTCAATGTGGTAGCTCAACATCTGCACCAGGCTTTCCGGCACGCAGGTTTCTACCGTAGCCAGATCGCAGGTAAGTAACCAGCGTCCTTCTATTTCCTGTAGCCACTGTTGCTTGCGAAGGTATGCGATAACGTTCAGCGTAAACAGCGGATTGCCATCGGTGCGGGCATGAATGGCTGTTGCAAGATTTTTCGGTAACTCATTATTCGGCAAACTGGTGTTGATATAGGTGGCAACGTGGCAGCGGGTCAGCAGCTCCAGCGTGATCTCCGAGCACAGGCCACGAACTTGTAACTCCTGCTTGATGGACCTGAGCGGATGCGCAGTAACGACAAGATCCACTGGGCGATAACAGGCAATGATGAGCAAGCTCGAGGGGTCTTGCCGCCGCGCAATGCAGGCCAGCAGTTCCACACTGGCTGTATCGCCGTAATGCAAGTCGTCAAGATAGATGACCAACGGCCGTTCGGCAGACATTGCCTGCAGCGCTTCGAGCATTTCCCGCAGCATACGTTGCGGATTGGCGCCAGCCAACTGATGCTCCAGCGCAGCGCGCTCATCGGCGTTCAGCAGCGCCGGTATTTGCAGTAACCACATAGGCGCAAAGCGCTGGAAGATAGCCAACGCTGCCTCGTCATGTAAGCACAGCCTGGTTATCGCATCCAGCCAGGGCAGGTAGGGTTCTACATGGCCGTGGTGTTCCACACTCTGGCCGCGCGCAACGCGCACGTCGGGAGCGTCTACGAAGGGCTGCAAGCAAGCTTCGACCAATGTCGTTTTGCCCAGGCCGGCTTCACCGGTTACGAATACACAGTGGCGTTGCCCCTGACGAGCGCGTTCTATAGCGGCAAGCAGGCACTCTGCCTCTGCTTCTCGCCCGACAATTGCATTGACGGCAGCGGTGGCAGTAATGACGGCTGGCTTGAGGCCAATCGCTTGTTCGTTACGTGGTTCGCTCCAGGTTTCAACTTTGGCGACAAAACGATAACCGCGTTTGTGCGCGGTCGCGATATATTGCGGTGCGCGTGAAGAGTCGCCAAGCGCCTTGCGTATCTCGCGGATGCACACCGTCAAGGCAGATTCACTGACGACAGTGCCTGACCATACCGAGTCAAACAATGCGTCTTTGCGTACCAGCCGACCGTTTGCCTGCACCAATTGGGTTAATACAGCGAAGGCTTTAGGAGTTAGTGTGACCGCGTGTTCGCCCCGCATTAATTGCGCGTTGTCGCAATCGAGTCGAAACGGTCCGAATGCGTGCATAAGTTGTACCGTTTGAGCTGGCGGTGTTTTTATCGTTCTATAGCAGGGATCAGAAAACTACAGTTGCTGTGACCGTATCGTTCAGGTTTAGTGCCGCGCCATGCGTTCGCACCTTCGGGGTGGCTTTCGCTTACAGGGTTAGATCGCTTTAGTTTTAATCAATTGCTGTCGGGCATGCCCAACTGATTAAAATTAAAGCGATCTGACCTCCTCTCAACAACCCCTTTCAACAACCCCTTTCAACAACCGCGTATAACATCGGCTACAATGCGCGTCGTTTAAATCATACAGGTATTAAAAATGGAAAACAGCGTTTTAGGACGTCGCATCAACATCGCTTCTTCGTTACTGGCCACCGCTATCCGTGGTGGCACCGGCATCAGCGCGAGGCCCGCGGTCAGTAAGCCCGCGAAAACACTCGAACTGTATGAAATGGAGGGCTGCCCGTACTGTCGCCTGGTTCGCGAAGCTCTTACCGAACTCGATTTGGATGCGATCATTTACCCGTGCCCAAAAAACGGTGAGCGCTACAGACCGCAGGTGATGGCGCTCGGCGGCAAGGCACAGTTTCCGTTTCTGGTCGATCCGAATAGTGGCGAACAAATGTACGAATCAATGGATATTGTGAAGTACCTGTTTGCGACCTACGGCGAGCGTTCGCTGCCATTGAAATGGCGGGTTGGTCGGTTGCAAACGCTGGGTTCCATGTTCGCCAGCGTGTCGCGGCTGGGGCAGGGCATCAAAGCCAGGGAATCCAATCCCCCCACACGCAATCTTGAGCTGTACAGTTTTGAGAATAGCCCTTTCGCGCGCCCGGTTAGAGAAAAGTTGTGCGAACTGGAACTACCCTATGTGCTGCGCAGTGCCGGGCGAACCTCAGTACGAGACTGGATGCCGCCGGCTGTGCGCGATGCGCTGTCACTCGAGCCAGGCACCGCATTGGAAAATCGGCAGGCGTTGTATGCGCGCGCCGGCAGAGTTGCCATTCCTTATCTGATTGATTCAAATACCGACACCGAAATGTTTGAGTCGGCGGATATTCTTGAGTACCTCGAAGAAACATACGCCATTGCTTAGGGCTCGCGCCAAAATAAGTTCGCAATTTTGGGTGTCGAGGCGCCCGCATGGCAAGACGCGGAAACGCTGGAATATAAGTATATTTCGAGTTTTCGCACCGAAGCCATGCGGGATGGA
>JBBKXJ010000149.1:0-12736 GCA_037969395.1 Pseudomonadales bacterium | reverse complement strand
ACAATCACTCAATTGACTTCAACTGCCCGCGGAGGGCGGCTAAGCCAGCCGTAGTATGGCGGCTGGAGTGAATTGTCAGGTCGCAGCCGCATGCACTTGCGATCGCATCAAGAGCCATGTGAGATAGGCAGCAGCAATGACATCGTAGGCCAAACAGAAGAGCGGCCACCACGAGGGCACACCCGGATTTTCGATCAAATGGCCATGGACCAGATCAAACGCGCCATGCGCTGCAAGCGCCGCGACGACCAGCCACAGCGAGCGCTTGAAACCTGCGATGGCTGCGCTCAGGAACGCTACGATGACCATCGACTCAATAATCAGCACCTGAATGGAACCGCCCATCACGGCGAACAACGCATAGTACGAAGCAATGACGATCATCATCGAAGGGTAAAATGCCCGATCTCGGTCCAAGCCAATGAATGTCGCTGAGAGTCCAACCGCAAGTGCCAAAACCGCTCCAATCAAGAACTCCACGCCTTCACCTCCGGATATCAGCTAAGCCCGCGCGTCAGGTGGCGCGCCACCATCAGTAATGTTCTGCAATTCAGGTGTAATGGGCATGCGCTTGAACATACTAACGTTACTGCCGCCAGTGTTCCCGACCGGGACAACCCCGACAGCAGAACCCAGGACGCCCAGAGCGATACGTATGATTTGCCCGAAGGCCGCTACGGGCCGCCTTCGCCGCAATTCCACCTTGAACATTAGCCAGTGTGAACGGGCATGAGGCATGACAAAGACCTGGCCAATGACGTGAGCACGCTCTATGTGAGCAAAGCCTGCCTCAAGGTCACCTTGAGCGATGAACTCCTTGGCCAGAGCGATTTCGTTGTCGAAGGCTACACTCCGAACAGTTTTCATAAACCACTCTCGGTTGCGACTAACATTTGTATAAGAAGCAGTCTCGCCGTTGCTCATGATCATTGCAGCGACCAAGTGCTCGCTGCAATGATCCGATTAACTTTTAGCCTCGAAGTTCACCTATGACATTTGCCTCGTTTGTGTTGATGATTGAATTTACGCTATGGCTCAAATTCAGCCTGCCGTATTGCGCCTTTCGCACATGCACATGCGTCGGCGCAACGGCATTGCGGACTGCATTCGCACGTTTTTTTCAATACAGCATGCAGACACCCGCAGGTGCAGCCTGGTCCCGGGCACTGATTGCAACGGCAGGGGTTTGGTTTTGCTTCGTTCATGATGACTCTCCTATCGGTTGGGGTTGAGGTGATTCAGAGCACAGTCTAGGGGCAATTCGTGAGAGGGGCTTGAACGAAACGGCTATTTATTCCGAACACTGGCAGTGGCCACCCAAATATGTTCGCGAACGTGTGCGGAGTGTTCTGTAAACCCCCGATTCAGCGAGTTCCAGCGCGGCGCACTACGGTACGCATAGCGGCGCTTCGGCAATCGATCTGAACGCGTCGACCACCGATGACTACAAGCTTGCCCGGTAACTGGGAACTCACGCGTGGCTCGCACCCGAAACAGCGTCTCGGACCAAGTACCGCCAAGAGTAGCGAGCGTGATGCAGCCCGTCAGTGCCTGGATGATTGGTCATGCTCGGCGCAGCATTGGAGTGAACCCGGGAAATGAGTGACCGGGAAGAAAGCCATGTCGCATGAACGTGGCTTCACACTATTTCCCGGCAGAGATCACCCGCTTGAACGCAGGGGCTGTTTGCTTCGTCCCGAACCTAGCCTGGGATTACGGCGTGCGGAGGCGGCAGCGCTCCGGAAACGTCGAGCAAGGAAGGCGGGATACCCATCATACGGCGGCATGTCCGCGTCAGATGAGATGAGTCTGCAAACCCGGCAGCGTGCGCTGCCGTCGATAGGGATGCACCCTGCATGGTGTGCTCCCAAACGCTTACAAAGCGCCGCCAAAGGATATACGGTCGCAGGCCCATGCCGATCTGCTCAACAAACAGGTGTCGAAATCTACTCGGCGACAGACAGGCCACCGTCGCGACTTGATTGAGCGAGATCGAGTTCGACAGATGGCTGTTTATGTACGCCACGGCGCGCAAAATCCGCTGGTCACTTACCACCGGCGGTTCCGAGCACTGGGTCAAATCCTGTACGAGGCGCTGCGCAATTTCAACGATCGCCGAACGACCACGCTGTTCCAGAGCGGCGGAAAGGAGCTCCGGCAGGAGCGCCGCAACAGACGTTCGTTCAACTGCCGTAATGCCATCGCGTGCGCAGCGCTCAGTAAGGATCCGGCCTTCGCGCGTTTCAGGTTCAACGAAAAGTACGGCGCCGTAGTGAATCCTGGAGCCATCCATTCCATGTGGTTGCCGCGACGGAACGACCGCGATCTCGTAGTCGCTCCAAGGGTCATCGTCTTTCGCTCGTAGCCGGGTGCAACCCTCAAAAAGGAAGCAGATCTGGATCGCCTGATGGGCGTGTGTCGGAAACGCGCCGGACTTTCCGACAAAGATTGATCCGCCGTCCCATGGGTAGTACTGAGCGATGCCGACCGGGTTGGTCATTGGGTCCCCGATAAAAGTACCACCGCAGTATTTTACTACGATTCCTGCTAACGGATGCACAATAATGCGCTACTCAGAGATCGGGTCACCTCACCAGCATAGATTACACCGTGTGAATCATCGTCAGATCAATGCATCACTCGTGGGGATCACTTCGCATCGGTATCAGGGTGAAACGGACCACCAATCTCTCTCGCAGCTACGGGCGATCAATCCTTCAACATTCAGGGTCCGCGTAATCAATTTTCATCTATGAACGACCGCTGTGGGTCGCATGCCACCAATGAGCATTCTACTGCGCGACCGGCCGGTTATGTCACATTGCGGACTCTTGAGCATAAACGCCTTCTGTCCAAGCATACTTCACATTGTGCGGTTGCAGCACACCGCAGCGTGACGTCAGGTCGGAAACAGTATTATCCGTACCAATCCAATTTTTGCGGATTATTATTGACCAATAGCGAAGCAACAGCCTATTCCGTAAACATCATGTATCTGTAACATCGTTAGAACATATTGGTAAATTATAGTGCCAATGCTCAATTATTATGGCTTGCAATAAGCGAGGGATGTGCAATCGCCGCGAGCACCATACGCCGTGCTTGTCTCGATATGGGCAGCATTGGATCGAATGATGTCCAGGCAAACAGCTTCTCCGTTCGCAATAAGGATATGCACGATGTGCTTCCCTGGTTCTCGGTTTTTCCTTCAATTGAATCGCAAGTAACTCGGCTAAATAATTGTCAAGGCTAAGCACAGCTGCTTAATCAAGCGGATGCCGAGCAAACACGACCCTTGACCTTGGCACTCATTCGAGTGGAGAGCGTCATTGAGAAACATATCGAGCGTAAATTGGCAGTCTAAAAAGATGACCTTTTTGTCAATCATATGTTGAGTCAGGTTTACTGAGTGCCTGGTCACAGCGATATTTTGCCTACCAAGGTGCAGTAGCCAGTCGCTGAGTTAGCGCTTGTAGCCCTTTACCTTTGTTGCTGATTTTCCACGCAATAAAATTATCATGAATATCCCCCTCCACAAAATCCAAAGGTATGAGTGCGCCGCTGCTGAGGTGTTGTTGAATACGTTGGCGCGGCAGGTGGCCTATCCCAATCCCTGCCAGTATCGCTTCGACTTTTTGATCGACGTTTTGCACGTAGAGCTTGTGCCCGTCGTTGCTTAACCCTTCACTTCGTTTTATAGCAACGAAAGAGGTATCGTGTGTGACGATACGCCGCAGTTTGGGAAGGGCGGCTTTTAAGGTTTCATGATTGCTGACCAGGCCCGCCTGCACATGATGGGATGCAATCACCGGTACCAGGTCAGCACGAGCCATTGGTATGGCTCGAT
This sequence comes from Pseudomonadales bacterium, assembly GCA_037969395.1. Taxonomy (GTDB): domain Bacteria; phylum Pseudomonadota; class Gammaproteobacteria; order Pseudomonadales; family JAUIET01; genus JBBKXJ01. The sequence goes on along the minus strand of JBBKXJ010000149.1, from coordinate 8,889 downwards.
AGCCCTTTTGTAACGGGACGGGCCCAGGCGAGCCAACAATTAGATCAACCCGCCCCAGCTCGAGGGCCTCCCAGCCGCCGTTGAGCACACATTCACAGATATCAATTTCAAGCGTGGGATGGTCATTGAGAAACTCGTGCAGTGCGCCAAAAAAGACCGGATACGATTGCACCGACTCAACGGCGATATTGAGGCGGGGCTCCCAGCCCGTGGCAACTTCTTTTGCCTTGTTAGCCAGTCGCGCCGTGGTTTGAAGGATTTCTCTACCCTCTGCCAGCAGCAGTCGCCCCGCTGGCGTCAATACCGAGCGACGCCCCTGGCGCTGAAACAGAGCAATGTCTAACTGTTCCTCCAGTTTTTGCACGGCGTAGGAAACGGCCGATGTCGCTTTGTTCAGCTCTTCAGCGGCTTTTGCAAAGCTGCCACGCCGCTCGATAGCATCTAGCGTCTCAAGAACCTCTATTGTTATTGGATTTCTGCTCGTCATAAGGTAATCCAATCGTTCTAAAATTTAGAACATTCTAAACGAAAAACAAGGCTTATTACGAATTTTCCAATCACTACAATAGCTCCGTCAGTTAAACAAACCCACAGAAATGCAGTATTGGAGCGATAACGATGAAATCACTAATCAACAAGATAACCACCTCGACCACGGGCCTTGACACCTTGCCTCTTCGCGTAGGCGCTGGTGTGATCTTCGTGGCCCACGGTGCGCAGAAATTATTCGGCTGGTTTGGCGGCTATGGCCTGGAAGGCACAGCAGGATGGATGACTTCCATTGGGCTGGAACCGGGCCTGCTGATGGCAACACTGGCCGGCGGCGCGGAATTCATCGGCGGCCTGTTGTTGATTGTCGGCCTGCTGGTGCGCCCTGCGGCGTTCATGTTAGCCGTTACTATGGTCGTGGCCATTGTGTCGGTTCACCTGCCAAACGGCCTCTTTTTAGCGAATGACGGCTACGAATTTGGCTTGGCCTTATTGGCGGTCAGCATTGGCCTGATGTTCAGGGGCGCTGGCAGCCTGAGCGCAGATCGCCTGTTGCAAGCCAAGCTGGCGAACTAAACGACAACCGCGGGTCGGCGCTTTGGTGTCGGCCTTTCATTCGATTGGTATTTTTAGGAGCAGCATCATGGGATTATTAATGAAGGGTCAATGGGTCGATGAGTGGTACGACACCAAAAACAGCGGCGGCGAGTTCCGCCGCCAGGACAGCCGTTTCAGGAGCTGGCTGACGCCGAATGGCGAAGCCGGCCCCAATGGTGAGCCCGGCTTCAAGGCAGAGAAAGGACGCTACCATTTGTATGTGTCGCTGGCCTGCCCCTGGGCACACCGCACGCTGATTTTTCGCCAGCTCAAGCAATTGCAAGACTATATCGATGTCACCGTGGTTGAGCCGCTTATGCTGGAAAATGGCTGGGAGATGAGCGACCCACTTTATGGCCTGGATTTTCTCTATCAGCTGTATCTAAAAGCCGATGCCAGCTATGAAGGGCGTGTCACGGTGCCGGCATTGTGGGACAAGCAAACGCAAACCATTGTCAGCAACGAATCCTCGGAGATTATCCGCATGTTCAATACGGCGTTTAACCAGTTAACCGGCAATGCCGCGGATTACTATCCCGAGGCGTTGCACGAGACGATCCACGCTTTGAACGAGCGTATTTACGACACTATCAACAACGGGGTCTACCGGGCGGGTTTTGCGACCACACAGGCAGCCTACGAATCGGCATTCCATGCCTTGTTCGATTCGCTGGACTGGGTCGAAGGACTGTTAACGCGGCAGCGCTATCTGGCGGGTGATCAGCTGACGGAAGCCGATTGGCGTTTGTTTACCACCTTGATTCGTTTTGATGCCGTGTACTTTGGGCATTTTAAAACGAATCGTCAGTTACTCGCCGATTTCCCCGCGATCAGCGGCTATGTGCGCGAGCTGTACCAGCAGCCTGGGATAGCTGAAACCGTCAGCTTTGAGCATATCAAGACGCATTATTACGCCAGTCATCGCACGATCAATTCCACCGGGATTATACCCGTGGGCCCAGAGCAAGATTTCAGCGCAGACCATGGCCGAGAGGGACTCAAGAGCGTGTCAGTCTTTGCGGCATCACCTTTGTTTGGCGGAAACACATGAACACACTCGCATTCGCAGCAACAAGTAGTACAAAGTCCATCAACAATCATCTGGTCAGATACGCAGCCAGCCAGCTTGAAGATGTAGACACAGAGATACTCAACATCGATGATTATGAATTGCCCTTATTCAGCGAAGACAGAGCAGACCAACTCAGCGGGAGCTACGAAGGCCGAGCGTGAAAGATCTTGAGACCGCGTGGCAGCGCCTGCTCGGGATCATCCATCCAATCAACAGAGGGACAGTGTAATGAGCGCGTTTTTTCTATTTGACAACGTTGAGGTTCATGACACCGACAAGCTGGCGGATTACGTGGAAAAGGTCGCACCAATTGTCGCGAAATACGGCGGTGGGTATCGTGTGGTCGGTGGAGCGACAAAGATTCTCGAAGGCCAGTGGAGTCCAACCTATCCGGTAATCATCGAATTTGAGTCAATGGAACAAGCGGAAGCTTGGTACAACTCCCAGGAGTATGGACCGATGAAATGGCTTCGTCAGTCCGCTGTTACCTGCAACGGCGTCCTCATTGAAGGAGTCCCGGCAGAATAGACTCCAGCGGCAAGCGCAGCAGGGCGGCACAAGTGGAAGAGAATCTCCAAACCGCCCCTGACGCGGGCAGTACTAACTGGTCGCTCGAGCGCTCAATTTCATAAAATCACCACCGTAAAGTTAAGGCTGCACCGCACCAGGGAGTCGGAATAGCGATGCCTGTTACCAAGCATCGCTGATGCGACTTACCGGCATTCCTAGCGAAACTTTACGCCTCTTGCGATCCAAAATCATGAACCAGCTTGAAGCGTTCACACATGAGCATCATTTCGCTGTCGAAGCCGCCGTGCCGCTCAAAGTACTGGCGGTGATCGCGTTGCCATCCTTCCAGATCGTCGTTTTCTCCCTCTGCCAGCGCAAAGCACACGTCAACATCGCAAAATCGCATCTGGATAACTTCCAAAGTTTCGATGATCAAAGCTGGCGTTCCATCCCAGTTAAGGGCAGTGTCTCGGCGTCCAACAACCGGCATTGCTTCGCCTCCCCCAGGTCCAAACTCGCGCAGATCCTCACAGGTAGCGGTTTTCTGGCCCGATCGAACTAAGCGCAACAAGACGCTGCACATTTCTTCACTGTCCCCGAACGTGAACCTAATCGAACCGGCGACAAGCGCGTGCAAATCCTCACCTTCCATACGTCTCCAAGAATCCTATCGCCTGGGTTACCATGATCGATCTCGACTCAACAATCAGATTATTTTGCCTAATGATTCCTCGTTATACACTGAGTCGGACCACTGGCGAAACTGACTGAATGATGACAAGCTCATGCTTAGAGTATCGACCACCGGTTAAAAGTCGAAACTACCGAAGCCGATCCCACTTGATGAGCGACAGCTAGTAGACTCGATGCCGTCGATCGCCATGCTACTGCGCGTCCGGCCGGTTATGTTCAGGGTTAGAAGATGCCTGCCCAGCGAGTAGGCGGTTGGCGTGACAGATTGGTTATGTGGGCAGGCGTCTTCTAACCCTTAACATTTTTTTCTGTTCAAATGAAGCTACAGCCACCGGCAGCTTGTGTCACATTGCGGACACCTGGGCATAATGGACCGCCGTTAATCATTCTTCACATTCTTATGATCCGTCCTAATGCTATAGATAGTTTGAATTCTTGCCAGGGCCAGGGATTCATGGAGCTGAGCAAGGCTGCCGGCGGTAATTTGGAGGCGGCGCAAGGACGCCAACTGTGTGAATTACCGGGACTCTGTTCCGGTTTTTTTGTCTGTGTAAAGCGTCCCGTTACTCAACCGGGATTATTTCTAGGCGATCAATTTAGCGAGCAATTTTGCCAACTTAACTGCCTCAGTGGAACTGAGGTGCTCGCCCACTGCCGCGTGGATTGCGGGCCCGTATACATCCCATATTTCCTGTCGAATTTTTACCCCCTTTTTACAAAGTACCAGGCGCTGCCCGCGCCCATCTTCTTTTATTGCCTGACGTTCAAGGTAACCCTTGCTTTCGATGCGCTCGAGCAACCTGGATAGATGATATTGAGGCAGCAGCAATTTCTTCTGCAATTCAAAAGGTCGTAAGCCATCCTTTCCCGCCTTGTCCAATTCCCACAATACGTCGTACCAGGCCAGGGGTGGCAGACGAGCCGCCTTCAATTTGGCTTCTACGCCGGTTAAAACGACCCTGTGTGCGCGTAACAGGTTAGTCCAGGCCTGGTCGACCGATTTGCCGGGGTTTTTATCCATGCGTCGAATCTTAACATTTGAATGCAATTGCATCAATAATTTCTTGACACAAGATGCATCTGCATGTATATATACATGCAGATGCATCTAAAAGAGTTTCAGAAAGGGCCCAATTAGCGCAATCCCACGTCGGAAGACTCGAAACCGGGAGAGTATTTCCGATCCGCAGTTTTTACTGTCCCGGGAAATACGATTTAGTCAGGAGTTGACATGAGCAGTCCAATTATTAGTCAGAAAGCACCCTGTTCCGTCGAAGTACCGCAGGTGAAAAATACTATTGGTGCAGTTGCGGCCTCAGTGCAAAGCAGCCTTTTTGCGACGGTTCACATCAGGATACGAAATTTGTACCGATTGAATTCGAAGCCAGCGAAAGCCGTCAGTTGTTCATTTGCGGGTGCAAGCACAGCGGCGCAGTAGCGCTTTGCGATGGTTCACACACAACACTATGAGTCCGGGAATATGAACTCGACCACTTAGTTAAGCCTGCCCGGTCCTTGTTTTCAGCACAGCAAACAAGCCGATGAACAAGGGCAGGGCGGAAACACGTACATTCGGTGAGCAGCCATTTTGTAATCAGCCCTGTACCGATCTCAGGAGACGAAAAATGAAACAACAATACTTAAAATTACTGGCGGGGTTGACTGTATTCGATTGCGCAGCGCTTGCTATATATTTTTCACATGCACGAGTCCGGGTCAGCGCCTGTCATTCGGCTTTGGCTGGGTTGCCAGCCTGACAAACCCGACCTGGCCCGGTTAAACAACACGAGGAACAACCATGCGTGGAATGTTGAAAGGAGTCTGGTACTCTGACCTTAAGAGAGCACCGAAACCCTATAATGGCGACGTGACGCCATTATTCGAATCGACCGCCGCTAGCACTAGCATCGCCCTGCAGCGCCTGCGACTACGGCCACAAAGTTATCATTTGTATGCGGCCCCTGCCTGTCCGTTTGCTCACCGCACCTTACTCGCGAGGGCGATACTGGATATCGATATTCCGTTGACGCTGATTGATCCTTGGCTTGGCGGTCCCGAGGGCTGGCAACTTCCGGGCGATGACAACGACCCGGTGCCCGGCGCCACCAAACTGTGGCAAGTCTACGCGGCCAGCGATCCTCATTTCAGCGGAAAGGTGACCGTGCCGGTGCTATGGGATAGCGACAACGCGGTGATCGCCAATGCGGAATCCGACGAAATTCTCGAAGCCTTTTTTAAGGCCTTTGCTCATAAAACCACGATTGTTAGCCAAGGAGAATCGCTGCCAGATCTGTGTCACTGGATTAAAGAGCGCATCAATGTCGGTATCTACCGGATTGGCTTTGCTGCCACACAGGCTGAATACGACAGTGCCTACACGGCCTTTGTCGAAGACCTTGAACTGCTCGAGAAGAGCCTGGACGGAGCAAATTATCTCTGGAATAACCAGCTCAGTATCGCCGATCTCTACCTGTTCCCGACCGCGGTACGTTTCGACGCCGCTTACCAGGGGGCATTTCAGATGCTGGACACGCGCTGGCGTGATTATCCGAACTTGCAGGCGCACCTGGAGCGTATCGCTACCTTGCCCGGTGTCGCCGATACGGTCGTGCCGGCGCAGTATCGCCGCCATTATTTCGATGACGGTATATTCCCGCTGCGTCACCCCGGTGCCGATGGCCATTACATCGTGCCGCGCACGCCGCAGCCGTATTAAGGGCCGACCCTCGATCTGTAGACTTTCGCCAATGCGGCGCGTGAGTATGGCCTGGCTGTGTTTCGCCATTGCAGACTGTGGTGAGTGAGTGTGCCGGCGGTATAAAATGCCGGCAGGGTGTTGTCATTATAATCCGTATTAATCTGATTTCTACGGATTGCTTATTAGGCCCTGCGGGAGTTATGCCGATATCGGCATAACTCCCGCAACGCCTCAATAGCGTATTTATAGCAGCTGGCGGCGGCCAGATAAGTGCCGCTCGCCGGTTATTTAGAGTAAGGTCGGCGAGAAAAGGGCGTTAATTCTACTTATACCTTTGTTCTTCCAGATCATGAGGAATGTGATTGTCACTCAATAGGCAGCGGTAAAACGCATATTGATAAACTGAGCTTGCTTCACCTCATCGAAGATAGCGACTGCCAAATCTGCTACCGACAATTTTCCAAACTTCCCCAGTGATGGCGACGGAGAAAAACCCGCGCGTTCCACCAGAACATAATCAGTGCCAAGGCGAAACTGACCAGTGCGTTTACCGCGTTTTCTCGGCGTGGTGCCGGGCGCAGGCGTTGCCACGGTCCACTTAATATCATCCGCCTGCCGATAGGTTTCCAGTGCAAAATGATGGCCCCGCATGTTCGCATACGCTTTTGTTCCCTTGCGCACGAACAGGCGAATAGGCAACGGTAGCATATGGAATAACTGCTCGTCACCCACATACAAGGTAGCGCCTCCGCCCACTTGTATGATTCGAGGTGCCGCGCTACCCAACGCACGGCTGGCCGCGATCATATTTTCCGCCGCCTTCACCTGGGTAGTGTTCTCCGGCTTTTTTGACTCGTCAACGCCGCGCACGGAAACGATCACCACATCCGCATTCGCTATAGTGGCAAGCACAGAGTCGTAGTCCGTTACATCACCAGCGACTTTGCTGAATCTCTCATGTTGTACCTTGAGCTTTTTCGGGTTCCTCGACACACCCACAATCTCATGGCCGCGGGCCAGTCCTTCTTCCACGAAAACCGAGCCGAAGTTGCCGGATGCGCCGTAAACGATAATTTTTTTTGTTGCCACATCATTTTCTTCAGGCTGAGCTAGCAACGCGCCAACCATAAACAGGTTAATAATTAGAGTTAATGTAGAAATCACAGATATTCGCATAGCAATCCCAAATCGCATCACTTCGGGGACAGTATACTGAAATTTCGTCGAACTCAGCAGTGGCAAAACAATTGCCGCTCGCCGGATATTTTGAGTAAGGTGGTCGAGAAAAAGGCGTTAGTTCTACTTATAGGCCCAGTGCCCACGAAGCTGTGCAAATTGGCAGGGGTTTATTTTTAATCGCGTTAATTGAATGGTCTGCGACCAATTGGCGCTCATAATATTTACAATTATTCGATAGGGGGGTATGGTCGAGTAAAATGGTCAGAGTAACCTGGCCGTTCTACTCGACTTTACCCCCCTACTAGGCTGAAGTTCTTTTGAATATTAAGCCTCGTATTTCGTGCAAAGCCGCGGGATACGAGGCTTTATTGTTCTACCGGCAAAAAGATATACCTGTTATATTTCGTAGCCATGTTTATCGCCCGTGTTCCTGCTGCGCGAAATCCATCGCGTCAACAGCAAGGTTCAGCGGCATTGTTCAAGAAGTGCTGTCAATTCCTGGTCGGTCAGCACGATGGGATTGGTTTTCATGCTGCCCCCTCGGCAATTGTCGACAATGCGTGGTAGGTCATTCTCTGTCACACCATAACGGCGCAGCCCGGGCATGCAGAGTTGTTCTGTCCAGTGGTGCAGGGTAGTGACCAATAAGTTGTGGGCTTCCTCTACTGTTTGTGTTTTCTGCTCTGTCAGTAAATACGCTACCCGTGCGTATTTTTTGCGTGCCGGATTGGCCGGGTCTCGCTTGGACATTGCCAAAATGTTCATTCGCGTCGAGGCGGCCAGTACTGCGCCACAGGCGACACCATGGGGTATGGGAAAGAACGCACCCAGCGGTGAAGCCAGCCCGTGCACGGCTCCCAACCCGGACTGCGCCAGGCAGATACCCGAAATCAAAGCGGCATAAGCCATACATGCCCGACCTTCGGCTGCGTCCGGACCATCGTCGTACCAGGCAAACAGCCCATCCCTTACCGCACAAATAGCGGACTCGTTCAGCGCATCTGTGATGGGGCTGGCGCCTGACGCGACATACGATTCGATTAACTGAGTAAGCGCATCCAAAGCATTGGCGGCGATTTGCGGTTTAGGGCAGCTTGCCAGTAGGTCGGGGTCGATAATTGCATAATGCGGTACTAACAGTTCGTCGCGGAAGGATTTCTTGAAGCCTCCGTTACCCTGAATGCTGATAACGGCATTCTTGGTGGCCTCGCTGCCGGTACCGGCCGTTGTTGGTACCGCTAGCATTGGCAAAGATGGGCCTTCATAAGGCAAGCCGCGACCGACGCCTTCCAGGAAATGCATTACAGAATGACCGCCAGGTAGCAGGCCAGCCACTGCTTTCGCAGCATCGAGGGTACTGCCACCGCCGACGCCGATGACTACGTCAATGTTTTCAGACCGGTGCCGTTGAACAATACCGTCAACCAGGTCAGGGGAGGGTTCCCCTGTGACAGCTTCGCGCGCTGCAGTAATGCCTTTGGCTTCCAATCCCTTGAGCAATACCTGCGAGTAACCCGATGCCTCGAAGGATCTGGCGCCAGTTATTAGCAAGGCCTTCGTGCCATGGCTGGCCGCCAGTTCCGCAATACTGCTCATCTTTCCGGCACCGAAAATAATTCGCGGCAGCCGTGAAATTAAAAAGGGTGGCAAA
>JBBKXJ010000148.1:0-3252 GCA_037969395.1 Pseudomonadales bacterium | reverse complement strand
ACCCGAACCAACGCGCGGCCGAACCTCCCAATCCGACCAATCCATAGCTTGCGCTGCGCCAGAAAGCAGTAGCGCACCGCTCAACCCACAATATTTTATAGTATTCATTTGTATTCACTCCTGATGAATCTTTTCCTTACCCAGCTATTCCGGCAACCGGAGCAGATTGTAAGATCTGCGGTATACCTCGCATTACGAATACGGCCAGACGATTTTATAAGCTGCGCAGAATAGAAATCGCGTGCTCTGATGTCAACGATTGATAATGTGAACAATTAATAACCAGAATGGTTGACAGGTGATCAGGTATCGATTTTCCAGAAACGCCGCACACGCTGTTCTAAACAGTTGAAGCCTGTAATCTCGCTGCTTGCGGGACATGCGCGCTTTCACGTCAAAACGTTAGCGCCTGGATGCTTGACTCCTTCCTGCAGAAAGAGATTGTCGGCCTCATCCTGAACATCGATAACCAATCGCTGGCACACGCCTGACGATATGTTAGCAAGCACCAATGAGGAACTGCCGCTATGCACGGCGTGTACGATTAAGGGTTGTTCGCGTAATCATCCGGCAACTGCATCCCCAAATTGCGTAATAAAAACGCCCACTGATCAACATACTCCTCAATAATCATCCCTGTCGGCTTGCCCGAGCCATGCCCCGCGCGGGTTTCGATGCGAATTAATACTGGCGCCTTACCCGCTTGCGCGGCCTGCAGTGCGGCGGCGTATTTGAAGCTGTGGCCGGGTACAACGCGATCATCGGTGTCGGCGGTGGTAATCAATACGGCAGGATATTTGCCGCCCTGCTTTACATTATGATACGGCGAGTAGGCGCGCAGTGCGTTGAACTCCTGTTCATCTTCAGCCGAGCCGTAGTCGTCTACCCAGAACCGGCCGGCGGTAAATTGATGAAAGCGCAGCATGTCCATTACGCCAACGGCGGGCAGAGCGGCGGCGAATAAATCGGGGCGCTGGTTAATGACTGCGCCGACCAATAAACCGCCGTTGCTACGGCCGATTATTGCCAATTTTTTCGGTCGGGTATATTTCTTAGCGATAAGGCATTCGCCGGATGCGATAAAGTCGTCGAATACATTTTGTTTGTTAAGTTTGGTGCCAGCCTTGTGCCATTGCTCACCGTATTCGCCGCCGCCGCGTAAATTTGCTACGGCATAGACGCCGCCCATTTCCATCCACGCCAGATTGGCGACCGAGAATGATGGCAGTAACGAAATATTGAAACCGCCGTAACCGTACAACAGGGTAGGATTGTTGCCATTCAATTTTATATTTTTATGGTGGGCGATAAACATGGGCACTTTGGTGCCATCTTTGGAAGCGCAGAAGGTTTGTTTGACCACATAATCTGCAGGCGTGAAATCGACCCTGGCGGCAAACAGTTCATTGCTTTTGCCGGTAACCACATCGTAGCGGTAAATGACCCCTGGCGCGTTGAAGCTTGAGTAAGAGTAAAACGTTTCAGGGTCGTCGGCTTTGCCACCAAAGCCACTTACCGCGCCGAGGCCCGGCAGTCTGGCAGTGCGCAGCAGTGAGCCATCAGCATTATAAATTTTGATATCGCTGTGAGCGTCGCGCAAATAGTTCGCTACGAACTTGCCACCTACCAAGGCCGCACCCTGCAGCACATGCTCTCCCTCTGACAGCAGTTCGCGCCACTGGTCAACGCCAGGTTTGTCAAGGTCGATCGCTACCAGCCGGCCCTTCGGCGCGCCATTGGTGGTGACAAAATATAAGACCTTAGCGTTGTTACCGGCCAGCTGATAGTCGTGTTTGAACTCGTCGATTAACGTCACCGGTTTGGCGTTTTGCCTGGTGAGGTCCTGGTACACAATGCGATACCGGGCATCGGTGCCCTCGGAGGCGTAGATCAGCAAATACTTGCCATCTTCCGTTACCTCCGCGCCGAGGCTCCATTTTGGGTGATCGGGTGCGGCATAAATCAGGCTATCCTCGGATTGGCTGGTGCCGACTTTGTGATAAAAAATCTGGTGGTTAAGGTTCAGGCTTTGAAATTTCTGCTTTGCAGTCGGCGCAGGGTAGCGGCTGTAATAAAAACCCTTGCCGTCTTTGCTCCACGCCGTGTCGGTAAACTTGAGCCACTGCAGCTCATCGGTCAGCAGCTTGCGGGTATTAATATTGAGCACCTTCCAGGTGCGCCAATCAGAACCCCCTTCCTGAATACCATAGGCGAGGTAACGACCATCGGGGCTCACACTAACACCAGCCAAGGCCACCGTGCCGTCGTCTGACCAGCTGTTCGGGTCGAGCAGCACTTCGGCAGGCGCATCCAGCGTGGGTTGCGTGTACAGCACCGCATGATTTTGCAGGCCGTCGTTTTTGAACATGAAATAACGCCCGCCTTCCTTAAACGGTACGCCATATTTTTCGTAATCCCACAGCCTGGTTATGCGTTGTTTAATTGCGTCGCGCTCAGGGATTTGTTCGAGGTAATCAAACGTGACTCTGTTCTGCGCCGCCACCCAGTCGCTAACAGCTCTGGACTCACGCACATCGTCTTCCAGCCAGCGATAGGGGTCGGCTATTTTGACCCCGTGGTAAGTGTCGTATTGCTTAACTTTTTTAGTCTCAGGGTAGTTGATATCTGCAGCCCGGCCGGAACTAAAAACAGCGGCCAAAAGCAGCAGGGCGATGCATTGCAAATATCTCACCGCGTGGTCACTCGCTATATTTTTCATCGGCTGAACAAGCCTCTCAGGGGTTGTGTGATTACAAAAATCGGCATTATAAGCATTGCCGCAGTAAATAAGCATTTCCATTCGTTTGTCGCTTTGTTTGTTATTTGGCTTACCATGCCGCATGGCTGGTTTACTCTGGTACCAATATCTTCTTATTGCACTAATTTTTATCTGGAGCGGATTTGTTCGCTCCGGGCTTGGCCGGCTCGAACAGCGCACAGGAGCAACTGGCGGGGATATTTAGCCGCCGCCATCCCGCCGAAGGCGGCTCATCGGCTGTTTCGGACCCCCCTTAATAATACGATTTATTACCGCTGCTAATTCTGACATTTTCGTTGAGAGGTGACGTTGCTTGCTCGTACTATGAGCATCGTTGCGTGAATCATCTATTACGTCAACCAGCGCCGGTTTCGTTTGCATTGAAACCAACAGAGTTCCGGGCGACTTCGCCTGCATCGACACAGTCTTTGCAACGCTATACAGAATCGCACCCAACTCACGCTACATCGTTAAGCCGGTTGGCAAAATTGTGC
>JBBKXJ010000147.1:0-12236 GCA_037969395.1 Pseudomonadales bacterium | reverse complement strand
ATATTTTGTTTTCGCTTTTGGCATTGTAAACCGAAACCGTCAACCGGTCTAAGCGACCATGCGTTGCTATCCTCAGCTCTGCTGTTAGGGCATACTAGTCTATTCTTTGTACAAGGATGCTATGCAAAATGAAGCAGCTCGTCAGCTTGCGGCTAGCGTTTTTTAGCGCACTATTACTAACAACAAGTGCTGAGCTACAGGCGCGTAAAATAGAATGCCATGCGGGCCAGAATTTGCGCATTATTGAAACACGCTACCCGCCTGGAGACAGCGACGTTGCCTGCAATGTTACCTATCACAAACCCACAGAGGGGGTCGCCTCGAAGGAGTTGTGGAGCGCGCGCAACGATACCGAGTACTGCGGCACCAAGGCGTGGCTACTGGCAAACAAGCTGGAAAATGTCGGCTGGATTTGCAACTCCATTTATGAAGCTACGTTGGGCAATCAAACGATTAGCGTGTCCCGCACCAGCGACGGCCGTGACATCAGTAACGCACCCGCCTCGCCGCACGCGTTTAAAGAGTTTCTGGCTACGGAGTTTGGCGTGGTATTTAAAACGCACGCAGATTACTACTACGGCGACGATAAAAAAGCTTGCTCGACGAATGGCTGCAAACGATTTTTCGATTATCGCAGCCAGTTTATCACCGCACCGGTTTCCTTCTTTGGTTATCGAGTTTCGTCTGCGATAAAACTATGGATGGACCTGGAGTGCAGCGGCAGTAATTGCTGGGGCCATCTTTACAAGGAAGAAAAAGCGAAAGACATTGAAAAACTGCTGCTGCCGGAGTTTGAAACCGGGGTTGCCTTCAATATTTTCCTGCAATCAGAAAATGATGGCTTTCCCGACCTGTGGCTACCGATAGCACACCGCGGATCTAACATGGTGGAGGTCAAACTGTTGCGCTACCAGAACGGCAGCTATAAAACGCTGGCTCATCTGCTGGCAAAGCCTACGCCGGAATTACAATCAATCGAGCCTCAGGAACCAGCGTTGCAGCCGGGCCTGGTGACCCTAAAAGCGAACTATGCCGGCGACAGCCTGCAGCTGGTGTATCAAACTCCGGATATTGATTACGAAGGTTTGCTGTTAACTCCCCGCGAGTAATGCCACGCAGTTGTATCATAGCGGAAATAGCGCTAGCGTAATTGAGCAAATATGCCGAGCGAAAAAAGTGGATTACGCCCTCGCAGCTAATCCACTGTGCAGATCGATAGACGTTCCCTGTCTATCCGTTCGAGTAAGACCAAATTCTCAATCCAGGAGCCTGCCGGACTTAGGATGATTCTACTGCGGCGGCGGTAAATCGGCCCATTTTTCCGCGATTTCTCGTTACATAGTCACCACTATGCGCCTCAAAATTGCGAAAAACTGGACTCGATTTCTCACTCTTCTCGCTACGAACCCCTAAGTCCTGCAGGCTCTTAGACGGTTTCCGTCACCTCGGCGGGTTTCTTCGCTTTTGCTGCTTCGGCTGCTTTCGCTGCCTCCGCTGCTTTCGCCGACTCGGCTACTTTCGCCGCTTCTGCCGGGCTGTCGGCCCGCTTGCCGGAAGGGTCTGTATAGGTATTGTTCAGCTCTTGCACGTAGCGATCGGCATTGGTAAATACCTGGCGCAGTGCTTTTCTGGAACGCCATCCCCACCCACGTGGATTGCTGCGTAACGCGCTGTTCATAAAGCCCGTGTTGCGCGCAAACGCGTTGGCAATGCCTTCGCGCCGTTCTGCACCCAGGTCGCTGGCTGCATTAGGGATAGTTTTACTTACCTGCAACGCCGCACGTTTTTTAATAAGCGCGTAAATCCACAGCAGCACAACAGCAATGGGAACGCCCACAAGTAGCGCCGTTTGCCATGAGCTGGTCATCCAGCTCCACAAGGGTGCATTTGTTTTAAAACCGTACAGACCTGCAGCAACGAGGCCAGCTATAACTGGCAGCAGGAACACGGCGCTGCGCCAAGCGACGCCTTTACGCCATTTTTTCTTCAACGCTGTTAAGCGCGGCACCATTTCGTCTTCCATTTGATGCGCAGTGCGCTCCAGATTCGCAACAATGCGATAAAAACGCTCTACTCTGACTTGACCCATGCGCGCATAGATTTCCGCCAGGTCAGCGTTACTTTTCGCGTCCAGCCTGCCGCGAACGGCCGCGTCCTCAATCGGCCGCGCCTGATCGGGGTTATAAATAGTGTAGAACTTACCGGCGGTCAGTCCCTCCTGGGCAATTGCGCGCTGCCAGGCGCCGACTACTTCTTCCGGATTGTCTTCGGTAGCTGTGGTGTCGATTTGATTGAGAATATACAGAAATTTGTTAGCGTCGCCGCGGTTGACCGTTTCGCCGACCAGGTGTTGCAAGGTGTCGCGCATGGCACCCGGCTCTGGCCGACGAGCGTCAAACAACACCAGCACCAGGTCTGACAAGTTCATAATATGATCGGTAATGCGCAATGTGGCCGTGCGCTGCGCGTCGGCGTCGAAACCTGGCGAGTCGATCAGAATCTGGCCTTTCAGTTTGTCGCTGGGGCAGGTCTTTAACTGCAGGTAGCTGTCGATGCGCGCGCCTTCTCTGGGCGAGACTTTTTCCAGCTCTTCCCGCATTTGATAAAAGGGGAAACGCGGGTCAGAGTCCAGCGCTATGCCGGGTAGACTGCGCGACTCTTTGTCTTTCGAATAGCACACGACGGTGAACTTGTCGTCCACCGCCTGAGTGCCGCTTGTCTGCAGTTTAAACCCCAGATAGCGATTCACAAAGCTCGACTTGCCGGCAGAAAAAGTGCCCAGAATAGAAATCAGCGGCCACCACGGCACGTGAAAGGCGAACGACTGATCGGCTTTTAACAAACCTAATCGATACGCCACCCGATCGAGGTTACGGAAGCTTTTCACTACTTCAACCAGTAGCTGGTTTTCATTTTTCAAGTGAATTTCAAGCTCGCCCAGGCGCTGCTTGACTTGACGATTGGGTCCCGACATAGAGAATCCTTTTTTTAAAGTTGGTGGATAATAGCTGGTCAAAAAAGCCTTTGCCAGCGCTTCGTAACGCGCGTTTGCGTAAACGAATTCGAGTATGCGCAGCATAGCGCAAAAACGCGGCTAACAATAAGCGTACGACCCGGCAAGCGATAATTACATACAACGCCGCGCGCACAAAAAACTGAAATTTTGCTACGCAGCAGTTGTTTTATGTGTAATATTTGCGCTCACGCTGATTTCATATAGCGTAGTGATGTAATGATGGACGCAAAGATTTTACGCTTGAACAAAGCCGGTCTTCCATTAGGCTGGTTGACCCGCGAGGAAACCGCCACGCTGATGGTCAAACAACAGATTATTTGGTCTGTTGGCGAGTCTGTGCTGGAAATCAGGGGTGGCATCAATCGACTGGGTGTGCGCTCGGTGCTTGCGCTGCCAAGTATCGTTGCCTGCCATGGCAAGGTCAGAGCCGCTGACTTTCATCCGCCACTGTGCAACACCTGGCTGTTTCGGCGTGACCAGAATATCTGCCTGTACTGCGGTAAACAATTTAGCCCTTATGAACTGTCACGTGACCACGTGCGGCCAACATCGCGCGGCGGCGAGGACACATGGACCAACGTCGTCACTGCGTGCAAACGTTGTAATCACCACAAGGGAGCGAAGACCCCGGAAGAAGCCGGCATGGAGCTGATCGCGGTGCCGTTTGTACCTAACCGCTATGAATTTTTGTATCTAACCAACCGCAACGTGTTGGCCGATCAAATGGAATTTCTGAAAGCACGGTTTTCTGCCAACGGCTGGTGGAATTAGGGGTCAGATCGCTTTATTTTTGATCAGTTAGCGTCAGCAATGACGCTCGCTGATTAAAAATAAAGCGATCTGACCCCTTGCTAGCTTACTCCGAGCTAAAAAAGTCTTCCGCCGCACTGACTTCTTTATTGACCTTGCCTATCTCCCTCTCCTGCCACGGTGTGCGACCAGCCTGCACGATGCGCGGCGTGATCAGCACGATGATTTCGGTGTTGATTTTGCGTTTTTCAGTACGCGAGAATAGTCGGCCCGCCCATGGAATGTCTTTCAAAATCGGCACACCGCTGTGATCGTTAAAATCCTGCGACTTGATTAAACCGCCGATAAACGAAGTGGCCCCGTCGGGCATCAACAGATGGGTTTTGACCGATGTAGTCGTTTGCGACGGAATGCCGTCATTGATCGTTCCCGTGCTGACCTCAGGATGAATGTCGAGCATGATGCGACCCTTGTTGTCTACTGAGG
Source organism: Pseudomonadales bacterium (assembly GCA_037969395.1). Classification (GTDB taxonomy): domain Bacteria; phylum Pseudomonadota; class Gammaproteobacteria; order Pseudomonadales; family JAUIET01; genus JBBKXJ01. The sequence continues at coordinate 7,984 of JBBKXJ010000147.1, read as the reverse complement.
GTGTGACTTCCAGAATTACCCCGGATTCAAGAAACTCGGTGTTTTCGCTGGTCACTTCATTAATCGTCACCGTATTCACATACCCCAGTCTGTCGCCGACGATGACCGAAGCAGGTTGATTTTCCAGCGTCAGTAATTTTGGGGTCGACAGGGTCTTGGTACGACCTTCACGGTGCAAGGCGTCCAGTGCCAGGGTAATGTCTTCGCCGGCAAGGTTCATAAAGAAACCGCTACCCTGCGAAGACAGCCCACGCGTACCGACGCTGCTACCCGCTAAATTGTTGACGTTAAAAAAGTTCTCCCATTGAATACCGAATGACTGGTCATCGTCTAGCGTGATTTCCAGAATCCGCGCTTCGATCAGGATTTGCTGGGGCTGATAGTCCAGCGTATCAATAATTTTTGCGATGCGGCGCAAAAATTGCGGCGTGTCTTCCACCACCAGTAGGTTACGTCCTTTCATGTCTTTGATGCTGCCGTAATTTGACAGGTATTGTTTCACAATGGGCAGCACATCCTGCACCTGCGAATACTGCAGCTTGAAGGTTTTCACCCGGGTAATACCGCTTTCCACATATTTGCCAACGCTGTCGTGTTTGACCACAAAGTAACTGCGACCACGTCGTTCAACATCGAACCCGGCTGCGTTCGCAATGGTGTGAATCGCTTCCTTTAAGCCAACGTCATAAAGGTTGACCGACACCTTGCCTCTGACCCCTTGCGCCAGCAGGATATTGACTCGCTCTTTTTTCGAGAGCATTTCCATCACTTCGGCGATATCTACATTACGCAAGGTCAGACTGATATCGTTTTTTACAGCGGCAAGCACCGCGGTACTCGAACACAACTGTATAAGCACTGCGATGGCGAGACCTGCCAGTATTCGTTGAAAATTCAGGCTTGATTGTTTGTTCATGTATTATTGCCGTGTACGGCCATCCTGGCCGTTATTGTTGTTCCCTGTCGGCGCATCGGTAGTTTGCGGTTGCGACATTGACAGCATGATGCGTACGTCGCCGCGGGATAGTATTGCCGCGTCTTCGCTTACTTCCTGCAGAAAAAACCCGTCAATTTCATCGCCCAGTTGTAAAATATTGCCGTCGATATTGACCATCGGCGACTCGGGTGAATACAGCACTGCGCGCAGCTTTAGCAGCGTTTGCTCTACCACTACAGGCTCCTCAATCGCTAGCGGGGCTTTGCGCTGGGTGAGAGTGGGCCGCTCGAACGGGTTATGTTTAATGGCGCGATGTTGCAAGGCAACCGCGGCCAGCGTGGAGCCGACGTTATTTTCGCGCTCAGCCGCCGCAGGATTTGCGAGAGCCATTGCGCAGATAACACTACCGATATGCAACAGCGTTTTCTTGCAGTTCATGACTCTATCCGGTACGAAGCGATGGTCATTTGTACACGCAGGGACGGATCATCTGCACTGTTCGAGTTTGGTGTCAGCTTGAATGTCTTTACCACAACGACACCCAGACTGGTTTGAAAATCAGTCAGCAAATCATAAATTTCGAAATAGTTGCCGCTCAGATTGACGCGAAACAGCATTTCGCGAAACTGGTCAAACTTTTTCCCTTTGGCGGGTTGCACGCCGGACAGCACGACGTTGTGACGCCACGCCATGTCTTGCAGCCGGCCAATGACATGCGACTCAAATTGATTAAACGGTAGATTGGCGCGTTGCCCATTGAGCCGTTTTTCCAGGTCGTTCTTTTCCTGCCGTAGCTTGTGCAGATCCTGCTGCAGGAAGTTGTTGGTAGTCACCACCGAGCCTAGTACGCCATAGGACTGCATGACGCTGCGATATATTTTAAATTTCGGCGCAATAGCATAAGTGAGCAGTGCCGCCACCAGCAGCAGAAAAGCCAGGCCCAGCAGGGTGAGGAAGCTGCTTTTACTCAGGCTGGCAAGGTAGACGCGCATCAGCTCGTCGCCGCCCTGCTGTTAACCAGTATGGCAATATCAAACTCGACGATGCTGACGGCACTGCCGCGGCTCAAACTCGTTCTGACGATTTTCACGTCGGTAATTTCCGCCTGCGCCAGCAAGCGCTGTACAAAACCTGAAAATGCCGCGTGATCTATTGCCTGGCCTTTGATGTTGATATGCGAGCCCGTGTCCCAGCTCACAGATGCAGCTGAATTATTGCTACGACTGTCGCTCGCTATCACGAAATTACCCTTGCCTGTCGAGGGCATATAGCCCGCACGGCTAAACTGCCAATCGAGAAACCAGACCTGGTTGTCGAGTAGTGCTCTGTCGATAACCATCAATATACTTTCTACGCTGGCGCCACCGCGTAGCCCGTTCAGCAGCCGCCATTGACGCGCCAGCTCCTGTTTCGCGCTGCTGAGTTGCTCAAGTTCGCTTTGTTGCTGCTGCGTGACGGCCTTTTCCCGCTGCAAGGTATGCAGCTTCTGTTTGGTGGCAGCAGCCGTAATATCCAGATAACAATAGCTCGCGGTTGCCAGTGCCAGCAGCACCAGCAACGCCGCAGCGGCAGTTTTAAGGCACGCCAGTTGCCACAACCAGTAGCGGTATTCCCGTGGAATTAAATCGATGTCAGCCATGCTGGCCCAATCCTCTGAGCGCAAGACCGGTTGCCAGTGCAAATTCCGGCCGTGCATCATCCAGATCGTTCGCCAGATAGTTATCGGCTCTGAAACACTGCAGCGGGTCGGTAATGACCTGGGCCGGAATACCAAGCAGTTCACTGACAATTTTTGCCGCCCCACGCCAGCGCGCGACGCTGCCCAACAGCAAAATCTGTGTTACCGGGTCGCCACGGGTTTCCGAAACTGCGTACACCAGCGCACGCCGAATATTTTCGCTTAGCTGCATAAAACTGGGCTTAAGCACCTGCAATATCGTGCTGGAAATCTCCGCATCGACAGCGGCCTTGCTGTCGCCGTCTTCCTCACCCAGGCCATGGCGTATGATTTGCGATTTCGCAAGTTGACCACTAAGCCCGAGCACTTGCTCCAGCCTCGCTAATAGCAGGGTTTCGCCAAACTCGATATTTTCGTCAAACAGCAAACGCCGGCCAGAGATGATGGAGAGATAGCTACGCAGATGGCCAAAGTTCACCACCAACACCGTTTCCCCCTGTTTTGGTTTGTGCATCTCGGCGACTAGACGCTTGATTGACGCCGGACCAATCTCCAGGCTTTCTACGTGCAGGCCTGCCTTACGCAAGCACTCCAGATAGGTCATGATTTTTTCACGCCGCGCAATAGCCACGATAGCAGTCGATTTTTGCTTACCTTCCTGTTGTCGCACCGGCAGGTAATCAATAACATACTCTTGCAGAGCACCTTCAATGCGCTCAGACACGCGCTGCGCGATTGCCTGCGCCTCCACCTGGCCCGGTTGCAGCTCGTAGACCACCGACATGATTTTCAAGTCTGCCGCTGGCAACAGAGTGTTAATTTTCCTGCCATGGAAACGCTTGTCAGCCAATACCTGTTTGACGACAGGTTGCAGATTTTTAACAGAATAGATGCACGAGTCGCGATCACCCGGGTAAGGTACCGAAGCCCACGCTTTGATGCGGGGGGCGCCGTCGGCGGGCTTTACCAACTGCACAACATTCAGGCTGTGCAGCGAGGGCTCCACGCCAATCGCGCCGTAGGTAGCCCTGCCGGCGCTGTTTTTTATTCTGCTGATCAAATTGCCTGGCACTGAGTTCAATCCCTTTGCTGTTGCTCCGTCGGTTCTGGCGCTGCTGCAGTAAAGCGCAGCAAAACCGATGCATTTCCCTTCTATCAAGCAACGGTCACGAAATAACTTGCCGTTCTTGCTTGTCTTTTTGCCCGTCTTCATCGTTGCGGTAACAGTGACATAGTTCGACCATAGTTCGACTATGCGCCTGTTACCACGCCTTGAAGACGAACAAAAATCCGGCGCGATAACATCAAGTTATTTCGTTCCCATTCCTAAGCCTAGTTAGCTATATGGATATTGCCAGCGCAGGCACATTCAGCAGCGCTACAAACACCACGGCCTGACAGTGAAGACTCGTCGTTGTCCAGCTCGGGCAAAAAAGCCGGTTGCAAAAGAGAGTCAGGGCGGAAGCCACCAACCGAAAATGTAAAACCCGAGGTCGGTGTTGGCGCCGGAATAGCGCTGTATATAGCCGTTGCTGTCGGTTAACACCTGAAGCGTAGCCAGTTCAGCGCTGTAGCCATCGGCAGTGCGCAAATTCAGTGACCGCGGCAACGCAGAACCAACTTCGCGCAGGCCCATTGCATTGTCTTTTGAGGCCGACACGTTCGCCAGGCCGATACTGGCGATCGCTCCCGCCGGTACGCCGGCTGCAGCTTTCAGGTCGAAATTCTGCCAGCTGTCCGGGCTGTTGACCGGGCCTGTGGCGGCTGCGCTTTCCGTATAAGCGCCAGGCGCGTCGCTCCAAAAACCGGCGACATAAAAATAAACCGCACTGGCAGATTCAGCAAACAGTTCAATAATGGCATCAGCGTCGCTACTGGCGTTTACCAATAGTGTATTGGCGGTAACACTGCTGTAATCAGCCTGGTGCAGGTTAATTCGGCGCTCCACGGTCGAGCCGATGCGTCGTACACCGGCGCTTTGGGCCGCATAGCTGAGGCTGTTGGTCAGCACGATTTCAGCGACCGCGCCGGCAGCCACGTTTTGGTCGACCAGCTCGTGCGAACTCCAGCTATTGCTGTCATCAGCAGTAATCAGGTTCCAGCGTTCAACATAGGTTCCGCTGCTGTAGTAACCAAGCAGTACGAATGACACATCAGCCGAGTTTTCCGCATAATGCTCGATACGGCCGTTGCCGTCGGCCTGCACGTGCATGACCAATATACTGCTCGCCGTACCGGCTTTGCGCAAATTTAATCGGCGTTCAAGCCCGGAACCAACCGCACGTACTCCGCCCCAGCGAATCTGGTCCGCCGTATTCACCACGGCCACTTCAACCACCGCATTGGCAGGCACGTCAACGAGGTCCTGCATTTGCCAGCTAGCGTCCTGGGTGGCGGCCCAGGTCTGCCAGGTTTCGCTATACGGCTTGTCGACCACGCCGGTCAGAAATAGTATTTCGTCCGTATCGGCAGTCGCCACCACATGCTCGCAAGTCAGCGGCTGAATGGCGCTGGCGCGGATAGCACTGGTGCCGTAGCCGGTCACAGCGTATTCTCGCAGTTTGGTACCGCTGAAGTCGTAGATCACGTTCTTGCAGCAGTCGTAGGTCACCAGTAGTTTATCGCTACCCGGCAGATGTTCCACATCTTGTACCGTCGCCGCCGTAGCGTCGTTGGCGTCAATAATCCCGACCTGCGCGCCAGACTGGGAGATCACAACAACTTCTTCGGTGGTACGGTCCAGAACGAGAAGATGACCATCGTAGACCGTACTACTGCTGCTGGCGATAAAACCGATGGCTGCGGGTATGCCCACACCGAAGTCGCTGGTGGTGAAAGATCCCTGGCTGTTGCCCGACATATCAATAAATTCGATTTTGCCGGTGCTGGTGGCCAGTGCCAGTTGATTGCCATGTACGCCCGAGGTGAGATAAGCACCCCCTTGCACATTGGCAATCGGAATATTCATGGAACCAATCGCTGCGCCATCCGCATTGATGAGGTAGAAACGCTCGTCGATTGCATCGAGTACAATCCAGCTGCCGCCGGATGGCGAGGTTATGCCATTAAACAGCGCACCTTCCGGCAAATAGATTATTGCCTCTACGTCTGACGCGCCAAAGGCCGCTGTGGAGAAAACATTGTTTTGTGACGAGGGGGTGTAGTCAGCATCACATACCGGCGCGGGAATGCTGGCGCAACTGGTGCCACATGCGCAGCTGTATTCAATGGTTAATTTGGGCCGTGCTGCCGCATTGGCGCTGTCGCTGCTGGTAAACTGGAGCTGCTCAGCCAGGCCGGCTGACACCCGCAACAAAACGCCGTCGGTCGCCAGACTGCTTGCCGCGCCGCTCTGCAGCTGCGCCGTCACATCCCATGCGTGCCAGCCTGGCGCTAGCGAGGCGATTGTAGTGCTGGCAACCGGAGTGGCCTCGTAATCGCCGCCAGCGTCACTCCAGTACGTGAGCCAGCCACTGCCATCGTATTTCTCCCACGTCGCGCCGGGAGCAGTGACACTAGTGCCGGCGTCGACACCCTCAAACCAGGAGCGGGTGATGCGGTGCATATCGACGACGGCATTGCTAATACTGTTGGCGGTTTCCAGGTTCAGGCTCAGACTAGCGGAACTGATGATGGCGTTCTGCGGCAATGCACCAAGATCGAAGTTCAGAAGCAGCACGCGTTCGTCAGCGCCGGCATTTAGCTCAAGCTGCCCGGCCACGCCATAGTTTGCGTTCTGCTGGCTGCCGCTGCGTAGGTAAGTGTCTATCCCGCTCGCATCAGGCTGCAACATTAGGGTATTCGTCGTGGACTGATCGACAACCGCTATATTCGCGCTTTCGATGGTAGTAGAGGCGCCGTCATCCAGCGTACCGGTCGCCAGAATCTTCACCGGTGAACCCGACGCCGGCACAAAACTCGCCGTATAATTGCCAGCGCCAAAAGAAGTGCCTGGCAGACTATAACCGCCGCAGGCAGAATGATTGGCTTTCCATGTCGCGTGCGCCAGACCCGCTTGAGCGAGATACTGCACGCGCTGTGTGTCACTCTGCTGTTGGCCCAGTTTGAGACTACTGGCGCTATCGGTATTGAGCAAATAGCCCAGCATGGCTAATAAGGCGAGCATCAACACTGCCGGCACAAGAATGTAACCCTGCTGCTGTTTATATCGCTGCGGCTGCTGCATCACAATGCACCACCGATACGCACCTGCGTGCCGAGTTGCACGGATTGGCCATCAGCAGCCGCCAACGCCAGCGTTAAACTAACCAGCTGAAAGCGCTCGTCGGTGACGGGCTCGCGTACCACAGTAAAAACTGTGACGTTTTCAGCGATGACCTGCTCGACAAAATCACTACCATCAACAGCGCCGCTGGCGTTTGCATCCCAGGGTACGGGGGTGCGTTCAATCAAATCGCTGCCGTTTAGATAAAACACGACACTGTCGTACCAGTCCTCATCTACCAGGCCATCTTCGTCGTCGTCGTCGCGGTCACCTTCGTCGATAACCCCGTCGCCGTCGTCGTCGACGCCACTAACACCCGCCTTGCCATCGCCATTCATATCGGCTGGTGGGTCTTCGTCGATTGTGCCATCCGCGTCGTCATCTGTACCATCGAGCGGGTCTTCGTCGCTTGCAGCTAATACCAGGGGGATGCCAAGCGATTCATCGTCATTGGCGCTGGTCGACTCGTCGATAAAACCGTCGGCATCATCGTCAATGGCAACGATGCCGGATGCCCCGTCATTATTACTATCGGCCGGCAGGTCTTCATCGAAGCGGCCATCGGCGTCGTTGTCGGCGTCGGCTACACCGTCGCCGTCAGCATCGATATCGTGCGCCAGTGTGACGGCCACTACATCGCGCTCGTTTTCCTGAACTGATGCCGTGTAGGAATTATCGCCTAGCGGCAAGAGTATGCGGCGCGAATGCCCAAGCGCCCGTTGCATGCGCTGCATGGCGAAGCCCGCCTGCCGATTTAGTGCGTTTTTTGTATGTACGGCATCACTGGCTCGAAAGCTGGCGCTGAGCGCAGTGCCGATACCCAGCATTAACATGCTGCCAATCAACAACGAGATCAGCAATTCGATAAAGGTAAAACCGCAGATGCACGTCTTGCTGGCCGTGATGTCGCTGCCACTAGTAGCCATTTACCAGTGTCTCCTGCGCATCCGCACTGTTTTCTATTGTCACCTTCACCCACAAGAAAGCGTTATCGCCGCCGGTGAAAGGATTGTTATCGCCATCCGTATTTGCACCATCGTAGCGGGCGATGTATACCAGCAAGCGGTCAGGCGTCGCAACGGCGTCGGAGTACGTGGCATTAGCTGTGCCCGCGCTACCGGCAGCTGCACGCAACTTCTCCAGC